>NZ_JBICJR010000060.1:0-7663 GCF_043103245.1 Pseudomonas sp. YQ_6 | reverse complement strand
GCCCTGCCAGCCCAAACCCCCAGTCATATCGTTAGACTTTTTCGATCTAGCCAGCCTCCTAAATAGAAGCAGCCGCTGTGATAAAGTGGCTCGCTCGAACACGGCCCGCAGGCCGTCCATAAGATCGTTTTTCGTGAGTAGCCATGGTCGACAAACTGACGCACTTGAAACAGCTGGAGGCGGAGAGCATCCACATCATCCGCGAGGTGGCCGCCGAGTTCGACAACCCGGTGATGCTGTACTCGATCGGCAAGGACTCCGCCGTGATGCTGCACCTGGCGCGCAAGGCCTTCTTCCCGGGCAAGCTGCCGTTCCCGGTGATGCACGTCGACACCCAGTGGAAATTCCAGGAGATGTACAGCTTCCGCGACAAGATGGTCGAGGAAATGGGCCTGGAGCTGATCACCCACGTCAACCCCGAGGGTGTGGCGCAAGGTATCAACCCGTTCACCCATGGCAGTTCCAAGCACACCGACATCATGAAGACCCAAGGCCTGAAGCAGGCGCTGGACAAGCATGGTTTCGACGCTGCCTTCGGTGGTGCACGCCGTGACGAAGAGAAGTCGCGGGCCAAGGAACGTGTGTATTCGTTCCGTGACAGCAAGCACCGCTGGGACCCGAAGAACCAGCGCCCCGAGCTGTGGAACGTGTACAACGGCAAGGTCAACAAGGGCGAGTCGATCCGCGTCTTCCCGCTGTCGAACTGGACCGAACTGGACATCTGGCAGTACATCTACCTTGAAGGCATCCCGATCGTGCCGCTGTACTTCGCCGCCGAGCGTGAAGTCATCGAGAAGAACGGCACCCTGATCATGATCGACGACGAGCGCATCCTCGAGCACCTCTCCGAGGAAGAAAAAGCCCGCATCGTCAAGAAGAAGGTGCGTTTCCGTACCCTCGGCTGCTACCCGCTGACGGGCGCTGTCGAGTCGGAAGCCGAGACGCTCACCGACATCATTCAGGAAATGCTCCTGACGCGCACTTCCGAGCGCCAGGGCCGGGTCATCGACCACGATGGCGCCGGTTCCATGGAAGACAAAAAACGTCAGGGCTACTTCTAATTTTCAGGGTTACTCCATGTCGCACCAATCCGATTTGATCAGCGAAGATATCCTCGCTTATCTGGCTCAGCACGAGCGTAAAGAACTGCTGCGTTTCCTCACCTGCGGCAACGTGGATGACGGCAAGAGCACCCTGATCGGGCGCCTGCTGCACGACTCCAAGATGATCTACGAGGACCACCTCGAAGCCATCACCCGCGATTCGAAGAAAGTCGGCACCACCGGCGAAGAAGTCGACCTGGCACTGCTGGTAGATGGCCTGCAGGCCGAGCGCGAGCAGGGCATCACCATCGATGTCGCCTACCGCTACTTCTCCACCGCCAAGCGCAAGTTCATCATCGCCGACACCCCGGGCCACGAGCAGTACACCCGCAACATGGCCACCGGTGCGTCCACCTGCGACCTGGCGATCATCCTGGTCGATGCCCGTTACGGCGTGCAGACCCAGACCCGCCGCCACAGCTACATTGCGTCGTTGCTGGGCATCAAGCACATCGTGGTCGCGGTCAACAAGATGGACCTGAAGGGCTTCGATGAAGGCGTCTTTGAGTCGATCAAGGCCGACTACCTGAAGTTTGCCGAAGCCATCAATCTGACTCCGAGCAGCCTGCACTTCGTGCCGATGTCGGCGCTCAAGGGTGACAACGTGGTCAACCACAGCGAGCAATCGCCGTGGTACGCCGGCCCGACGCTGATGGAAATCCTCGAAACCGTCGAGGTTTCGGCCGACCGCAACTTCACCGACCTGCGTTTCCCGGTGCAGTACGTCAACCGTCCCAACCTGAACTTCCGCGGCTTCGCGGGCACCATCGCCAGCGGCGTGGTGCACAAAGGTGACGAGATTGTCGTGCTGCCGTCGGGCAAGAGCAGCCGGGTCAAGTCCATCGTCACCTACGAAGGTGAACTGGAAAACGCCGGCCCAGGCCAGGCCGTGACCCTGACCATGGAAGACGAGATCGACATCTCCCGTGGCGACCTGCTGGTACATGCCGACAACGTCCCGCCGGTCACCGACCAGTTCGACGCCATGCTGGTGTGGATGGCCGAGGAGCCAATGCTCCCGGGCAAGAAATACGACATCAAGCGTGCCACCAGCTACGTGCCAGGCTCGATTGCCAGCATCACCCACAAGGTCGATGTGAACACCCTGGAGCAGGGCGCTGCCAGCGCGCTGCAGCTGAACGAGATCGGCCGCGTCAAGGTAGCCCTGGACACCTCGATCGCCCTCGACGGTTACGACAGTAACCGCACCACCGGTGCGTTCATCGTCATCGACCGCCTGACCAACGGCACCGTTGGCGCCGGCATGATCATCGCCCCGCCCGTGTTGCCACACGGCAGCACCGGCCATCATGGCAAGCAGGCCCACGTGTCCACCGAAGAGCGCGCCCTGCGCTTCGGCCAGCAGCCAGCCACCGTGCTGTTCAGCGGCCTGTCGGGTGCTGGCAAGAGCACCTTGGCCTATGCCGTTGAGCGCAAGCTGTTCGACATGGGCCGTGCGGTGTACGTGCTCGATGGCCAGAACCTGCGTCACGACCTGAACAAGGGCCTGCCACAGGACCGCGCTGGCCGTACCGAGAACTGGCGCCGCGCCGCCCATGTGGCGCGCCAGTTCAACGAAGCCGGCATGCTGACCCTGGCTGCGTTCGTGGCCCCGGATGCCGAAGGCCGCGAACAGGCCAAGGCGCTGATCGGCAAGGAACGCCTGGTGACCGTTTACGTCCAGGCCTCGCCGCTGGTTTGCCGCGAGCGTGACCCGCAAGGCCTGTACGCTGCCGGTGGCGACAACATCCCGGGTGAAAGCTTCCCGTTCGATGTGCCGCTGGATGCTGATCTTGTGATCGACACCCAGGCCACCAGCGTGGACGAGGGCGTGAAACAGGTGCTGGACGTGCTGCGTCAGCGTGGCGCGATTTAAGCGCTAGCCTGCAAGGAAAACCCCGCTTCGGCGGGGTTTTTTGTCTCGCGTTCAGGATCCTTCTCAATGCTCGGAAAGACCGTCTCAGATATGTTTCTCCGACACCGGTATCACCCGTCTTTCCTTCACCGCTTTGTACGAAAAACTCGAATAGATCTCCTTCACCCCCGGCAACCGCTGCAGCACCTCCCGGGTAAATTCCCCAAACGACTCCAGGTCCCGTGCCAGGATCTCCAGCAGAAAGTCATAGCGGCCGGAGATGTTGTGGCAGGCGACGATCTCGGGGATTTCCATCAGGCGCTGTTCGAACGCCAGCGCCATGTCCTTGGTGTGCGAGTCCATCATGATGCTGACGAACGCGGTCACGCCAAACCCCAGCGACTTGGGCGAGAGGATGGCCTGGTAGCCGGTGATGTAGCCGTTTTCCTCCAGTAACTTGACCCGTCGCCAGCAGGGCGAGGTGGTCAGTGCCACCTGGTCGGCGAGTTCGGCAACGGTGAGACGGGCATTGTCCTGTAAGGCGGCGAGCAGGGCGCGGTCGGTGCGGTCGAGGCTTGAAGGCATTTTTTGCCCTCCTTGTCCGTTGATTATTGTTTTTGTTCCAACAAGCACGTGTATACGTAGGCTATTTTGGAAAAAATCGGGCAGCTCGGTGGCATAAGCTTATAGCAAACCACAAGAGGCTGTTGCCATGCGCGACTCCCACCACAACAACGGTTTTTCCACGCGGGCCATTCATCATGGCTATGACCCGCTTTCCCATGGTGGCGCCCTGGTGCCACCGGTGTACCAGACGGCTACCTATGCCTTCCCCACTGTCGAATACGGTGCTGCCTGCTTCGCCGGGGAGGAGCCTGGGCATTTCTACAGCCGCATTTCCAACCCCACGCTGGCATTGCTGGAGCAGCGCATGGCTTCGCTGGAGGGCGGTGAAGCGGGGTTGGCGTTGGCCTCGGGGATGGGCGCGATTACCTCAACCATCTGGACCCTGCTAAGGCCTGGCGATGAGCTGATTGTCGGGCGCACCTTGTATGGCTGTACCTTCGCTTTTCTGCACCACGGTATTGGTGAGTTCGGGGTGAAAGTTCGCCATGTCGATCTCAACGATGTCAAGGCCCTGAAAGCGGCGATCAGCAGCAAAACACGGATGATCTACTTCGAAACACCGGCCAACCCCAACATGCAACTTGTGGATATTGCGGCGGTTGTGGAGGCGGTGCGGGGGCATGATGTGCATGTGGTGGTCGATAACACCTACTGTACGCCGTACCTGCAGCGACCACTGGAACTGGGAGCGGACCTGGTGGTGCACTCGGCAACCAAGTACCTCAGTGGGCATGGCGATATCACTGCCGGGTTGGTGGTGGGGTGCAAGGCGTTGGTAGACCGTATCCGCCTGGAAGGGCTGAAGGATATGACCGGGGCGGTGCTGTCACCGCATGACGCGGCGTTGCTAATGCGCGGTATCAAGACCCTGGCCCTGCGCATGGATCGGCATTGCGCCAATGCCCAGCAGGTGGCCGAGTTTCTCGCTCGCCAGCCGCAGGTGGAATTGATTCATTACCCCGGGCTACCGTCTTTTGCCCAGTACGCGTTGGCCAAGCGACAGATGCGTTTGCCTGGCGGGATGATTGCGTTTGAGCTCAAGGGTGGCATTGAGGCGGGGCGGCGCTTCATGAATGCGCTGCAGCTCTTTGCCCGGGCGGTGAGCCTGGGGGATGCCGAGTCGCTGGCGCAGCACCCGGCGAGCATGACCCATTCCAGCTATACCCCGCAGGAGCGGGCGCATCACGGGATATCGGAGGGGTTGGTACGTCTGTCGGTGGGGCTGGAGGATGTGGAGGACCTGCTGGCAGATGTCGAACAGGCATTGCAGGCCTGCCGTTAGGTTGCCTGCACTGGCCCCTTCGCGGGCACGCCCGCACAGGTCCCGCGCAATATTTGAAACCTGCGCGGCCCTTGTAGGAGCGGGTTCACCCGCGAAGAGGCCGGGTTGCATCCACAAAAAAGGCCTCTTGCGAGGCCTTTTGCATCTTCAGCAGATCAACGCTTGAGCCCGTAGCTTTCGTCGAGCATGCCCGGCGAGTTAGGCGCTTTCGGTGCATAGTCGCGCGGCACTTCGGCGGTGTCTTTAGGTGGGGTCAGGCGGTCACGCGGGCCTTGCGGTGCATCGGAGTGCAGCGCAGCCAGCAGGCGTTGGCGGGTGACATCATCGAGGGCCAGGCTGTTGGCGCCTTCAGCCAGGTGATCCTGTACGTCCTGATAGCTCTGGGTCAGTTTCTTGACCAGCATGGCGGTGCTGTTGAAGTGGGTGACCACTTCGTTCTGGTAGCTGTCGAAGCGCTTCTGGATGTCGTCCAGTTGACGCTGGGTGTTGCTCGGTGCCGCATTGGGCAGCAGGCGGGCAACAATGAAACCGACTGCCACACCGATGACCAGGGCCAGGGTTGGCAACAACCAAACAAGGAGCGAGAGTTCCACGAGTCCTTCCTCTATAAACGGCTTTGCTTTACGTTAACGGCTCAGACCTGCGCTGTATACCGCGAGCGATCGCAAATCAGAACAGAATTTCACACCTAGACGAATCGACCCTCCCCGAGGTCACGGAGTAGTGCCTTGCTTGTCCGCGAAACCCCCTTGTTCATCGATGGCCCCAGCGGCCAGCTGGAAGCCTTGTACCTGGACGTGGCGCAAGCCCGTGGCGCGGTGCTGATCTGCCACCCTAACCCGGTCCAGGGCGGCACCATGCTCAACAAGGTGGTCTCGACCCTGCAGCGCACCGCACGTGATGCCGGCTATGTGACCCTGCGTTTCAACTACCGTGGCGTCGGCCAGAGCGCCGGCAGCCACGACATGGGCGCTGGCGAAGTGGCCGATGCCGAGGCCGCTGCAGCATGGCTGCGTGCCAGGCACCCCGGGCTACCGCTGGTGCTGATGGGCTTTTCGTTCGGTGGTTTCGTTGCCACCAGCCTGGCCGGGCGCCTTGAAAGTGCAGGCGTCGGGTTGCAGCACCTGTTCATGATCGCCCCGGCAGTCATGCGCCTGACCGCCGAATTCCCGCTGCCGCAGCGCTGCCCGCTCACCGTGGTGCAGCCGGACGCCGACGAAGTCGTCGCGCCGCAGCTGGTTTACGAATGGTCCGACAGCCTGTCGCGTCCCCATGAGCTGCTGAAAGTGGCAGAATGCGGACACTTCTTCCATGGCAAGCTGACCGATCTGAAGGATCTGCTGCTGCCGCGCCTTTCGAACTGAGCCAAGCCTGAATAAGCGAACACCCATGACCACGCGCATTCTTACCGGTATCACCACCACCGGCACTCCGCACCTGGGCAACTACGCCGGCGCCATCCGCCCGGCGATCCGTGCCAGCCAGCAGCCCGGTGTCGATTCGTTCTACTTCCTGGCCGACTACCACGCCCTGATCAAGTGCGACGACCCGATGCGCATCCAGCGCTCGCGCCTGGAGATCGCCGCCACCTGGCTGGCCGGTGGCCTGGACCCGGACAAGGTGACCTTCTATCGCCAGTCCGACATCCCGGAAATCCCCGAGCTGACCTGGCTGCTGACCTGCGTTGCCGCCAAAGGCCTGCTGAACCGCGCGCATGCCTACAAGGCTTCGGTGGACAAGAACGTCGAGAACGGCGAAGACCCGGACGCCGGCGTGACCATGGGCCTGTTCAGCTACCCGGTGCTGATGGCCGCCGATATCCTGATGTTCAATGCCAACAAGGTGCCGGTTGGCCGTGATCAGATCCAGCACGTGGAAATGGCCCGCGATATCGGCCAGCGCTTCAACCACCTGTTCGGTCAGGGCAAGGACTTCTTCGCCTTGCCGGAGGCAGTGATCGAGGAAAGCGTGGCGACCCTGCCGGGCCTGGACGGGCGCAAGATGTCCAAGAGCTATGACAACACCATCCCGTTGTTCACCAGCGCCAAGGACATGAAAGACGCCATCTCGCGCATCGTCACCGATTCGCGCGCGCCAGGTGAGGCGAAAGACCCGGACAACGCGCACCTGTTCACCCTGTACCAGGCCTTCTCCACGCCTGAACAATGCGCCGGTTTCCGCGAAGAGCTGCTGCAGGGCCTGGGCTGGGGCGATGCCAAGCAGCGCCTGTTCCAGCTGCTGGACGGCCAGTTGGCCGAGAAGCGCGAGTACTATCACCAGTTGATCGCCCGGCCGGCGGACCTGGAAGACATCCTGCTGGCCGGCGCCGCCAAGGCCCGCAAGATCGCCACGCCGTTCCTCGAGCAGCTGCGCGAGGCCGTTGGCCTGCGTTCATTCCGCAGCAGTGTGCAGGCCAACGCCGAAGTGAAGAAAAAAGCCACCAAGAGCGCGCGTTTTGTCAGCTTCCGTGATGAAGACGGCAGCTTCCGCTTCCGCCTGCTGGCCGCTGACGGCGAGCAACTGCTGCTGTCGCGCAGCTTCGCCGACGGCAAGAGTGCCGGCGCCGTGAGCAAGCAGCTGCAGCAAGGTGGCGAGGTTGATGTGCGCGTCGAAGGCCTGAGCTTCGGCCTGTGGCTCAATGGCGAGCAGGTTGCCGACGGGCCGCAGTTCGACAGCGCCGAAGCCCGTGATGCTGCCATTCAGAGCCTGAACGAAGCCTTGGCACCACAGCAGGACTGAGGCCGCCAAACGGTGGGAGCAACTGTCTTGCTCAATTTCTGAAAGCTGGCGCCATCC
>NZ_JBICJR010000059.1:0-40398 GCF_043103245.1 Pseudomonas sp. YQ_6 | reverse complement strand
CCATGGCCTGCGCCAGCAAGTGTTGCTGGCAGCGCGTGAGGCCAATGCCGAGAAAGCACTGGGGTTGTTGGCGGCACGCTATCGAATCACCGAGCAGGCCATTACGGAAAATCCCTTTAGCCAGGAGGTGCAGCGGTATTTGAAGAGCGGCATGGCGCAGGTTGAAGAGATGAAAGCGTTGCGCATCTCGGGTAGCCGCACGGTGTCTATCGAGCTGACCATTACTGCGCGTGTGAAACCCAACTTCCTTGGGTTGCTCACCTCCGGCGGTGGTGGTGGTTTAAACGCGGGGATGCTGTGGTTCAACATCTTATCGCTCAAGACGGCTTACAACAGCCTGCAAAAGAGCGATGCACCGGAATACACCCTGGGGTTCGCTTCATCTGTGTTCGGGGTGATTGGTGCAGCGGCGGCAACGTTGGTCAGCGTGCGGGCGACGCAAAAGGCCATGATGTTGAAGTGGATCTCAACGGCGCCAGGCATGGCCTTTGGTAACGGCATCATCAACTTTCTGACGAGTAATCTTTTCGCGCGGGCATCAGGCTACCCGGCGATAATAATGGGGTTTTCCTCAGATATTTTTAAGGCAATACGTCAATGGCAGAACGGCAATCTTATTTCAGGCTTATATACAGCGGCTGCCAGCGCGACTACTGCTTTAGGTTCGATTCTTGTTCTAGAAGGAAGCCTTGCCATCGCAGGCACGACAGTCCTCATTCCCTTTGCAGGCTGGACAGCAGCTGGAATCGCCTTGATCGGAGCAACTTTGATCGGTGGAGGTCTATTCCTCTACTCAAAAGCTCACTCCCGCCTTCACAGCCCTTTAGAATTATGGGCCAGCAGAAGCATCTTCGGAACAAGGGAAAACGATGGAGAAATACGGGAGAATATAAAGTTAGACTTTGATAAAAAATTGCCACCCTTTCGCCACATCCACGAAGAAATCAAGTCATGGCAGATTGAATTTTTCTCACCGAAAGCATTGTTGGCACCGTACTCTGAGCAGCTCGGCTTAGGCGCCCTAACGACACATTTGGATATAAATAACAAATGGCCAACACCTGACTGGGCAACAATTATCCATACCCAGGTCACTAAACAAAACGCAACACTCGAGCTAACTATACTTTTACCAGAATTCGTAGTAGGTCAAAGCGAATGGTCAGGGAGTTTAGTGAGCCAGAATCTCGACAGGCAGACAACCCCACTCCAAATAACCCCTGACTGCCATATCACCCAAGCAGGTTTATTACTTCATTACAAAACTGATGCTAGACAAATCAGGTCTGCCACGCTAACGATTAATTACTATGCCAACCAAGGACTGGATGACGACACTCCTTCTACTACCACTATTCATCTGGAACGCTAAACCTATGGCGACTATCTGGCTTTTTACTCAAGCCCACAATTCAGGATTCAAGCCAAAAATTTCCGGACAACTTATCCAAACAACCAGTTCACACTTATGCCTGCGCAACCCTTGGGTGTCCGACTCTGTATTCATGGGAAAAATCTACACTGCCATGTTTCTATTTACCTGGATATTATCATGTTACAATCTCATTAATGAAAATATAGACTACTCAATCAACGGCGGCGACATTTTCGTTGCCATCCTGATCTCACTCCCCTTTATTTTTACCCCATTCTTAGCCTACAGAATACTTTTCATAAAAAACTTATCGAACATATATTTAAATCGACACACAAAGAAAATCTACTATAAGCGATTCAAAAAACTCATAATATTTGACTGGAGCCAAGTCGCAGGCGGTCTTTTCAGTCGCACAGAATTCAGTGGTTCCTCCTTCACTACCAGCTATGCCCTCGCCTTCGCCCCCCGCCGCGAAGACGGCAGCCTGCATCAAAAAGACTGCCTCTGGGTCGACAGCAACGAACCCACCGAACCCGGCGTCAAGCATGTCGCCGAAGTGTGGGAATACCTGCGCCACTTCATGGACCACGGCCCGGACAAACTCCCCCCGCCCGGTGAACCCAACTGGTGGCACAAGCCACTGCACGCCATCTGCCTGACCCCGGCAGAAGCCTGGCGCCACTATGCCCCCTGGCGAACCGGCGAGCCCGGTGAAATGCAGGGCAAAAAGAACTGGCAATTGCCGTTCTGGGCGGTGCTGTTCCCCTACAACCTGACCGTCGCTCTCTGTTGGTACTGTGTCTGCAAGCTTTTCAATGTCCGTGCAGCGCCACCACCGGCGGAGGCTTTCGAAGTTGGGCCTGCTAAGCCCGAATAGTCACCACCTGAAGTGGATAGGAAGAGAACGCTACGCCCCTGGATGGCAACGCGGCAAGACAGAATGAGGATGGCGCCCAGATCAAAGGGCTGTAGGACGGCTCCTGACTTATCGCAGGCAAGCCAGCGTCCACAGGTTCGGCACAAATCTCAAGAGCGGTGCAATACCTGTGGCGCTGGCTTGCCGGCGGTGATTGGGCGCAGCGCCTGTCAGGCGAACTTGGCCCGGGCCGCGTGCAGTTTCTTGTAGCTGTCGATCAGGCGCAGGTGGCGATCAAGGCCTTCGAGCTTCATGCTGGTCGGGGTCAGGCCATGGAAGCGCACACTGCCGTCCAACGAGCCCAATACCGCGTCCATGCGCGCATTGCCGAACATACGGCGGAAGTTGGCTTCGTAGTCATCCATCTCCAGTTCGTCATCCAACTGCACTTCCAGCACCACGTTCAGCGCCTGGTAGAACAGGCCGCGGTCTACGGTGTTGTCGTTGAACTGCAAGAATGCCTCGACCAGTTCCTTGGCATCCTCGAAACGCTGCACCGCGAGGCAGATCAGCAACTTCAGTTCGAGAATGGTCAGTTGGCCCCACACTGTGTTTTCGTCGAACTCCACACCGATCAGCGTGGTGATGGTGGTGTAGTCATCCACATCGCAGTTGTCCAGGCGCTTGAGCAGCAGCTTCAGCGAGCGGCTGTCGAGGCTGTGCAGGTTGAGGATGTCGGCACGGAACGACAAGGCGCGGTTGGTGTTGTCCCAGATCAGGTCCTCGACCGGGTAGATTTCCGAGTAGCCTGGCACCAGGATACGGCACGCGGTGGCACCAAGGTTGTCGTACACCGCCATGTACACTTCCTTGCCCAGGTCTTCCAGGATGCCGAACAGCGTCGCGGCCTCCTGCTGGTTGGAGTCCTCGCCGTGCCCGGAGAAGTCCCACTCGACGAATTCGAAGTCGGCCTTGGCGCTGAAGAAGCGCCACGACACCACGCCGCTAGAGTCGATGAAATGCTCGACGAAGTTGTTCGGCTCGGTCAGCGCATGGCTTTCGAAGGTGGGTTGCGGCAGGTCGTTCAGGCCTTCGAAGCTGCGACCCTGCAGCAGTTCGGTGAGGCTGCGCTCCAGCGCCACTTCCAGGCTCGGATGGGCACCGAACGAGGCAAACACGCCACCCGTGCGCGGGTTCATCAAGGTCACGCACATGACCGGGAACTCGCCCCCCAGCGACGCATCCTTGACCAGCACCGGGAAGCCTTGCTCTTCCAGGCCCTGGATGCCAGCGAGGATCGCTGGGTATTTGGCCAGCACCTCTTGCGGCACGTCCGGCAGGCACAACTCGCCCTCGAGGATTTCGCGCTTCACCGCGCGCTCGAAAATTTCCGACAGGCACTGCACCTGCGCCTCGGCCAAGGTGTTGCCCGCGCTCATGCCATTGCTGAGGAACAGGTTTTCGATCAGGTTGGACGGAAAGTACACCACCTGCTGGTCGGACTGGCGCACGAACGGCAGCGAACAGATGCCCCGCGCCGTGTTACCGGAGTTGGTGTCATACAGGTGCGAACCACGCAGCTCCCCGTCAGGGTTGTATATCGCCAGGCAGTGCTCATCGAGGATCTCGGCCGGCAGCGCGTCGCGCGGGCCCGGCTTGAACCACTGTTCGTTCGGGTAGTGCACGAACGGGGCGTTGGCCAGGTCCTCGCCCCAGAACTGGTCGTTGTAGAAGAAGTTGCAGTTGAGGCGCTCGATGAACTCGCCCAGCGCCGAGGCCAGCGCAGCCTCCTTGGTGGCCCCTTTACCGTTGGTAAAGCACATCGGCGACTGCGCATCGCGTACGTGCAGCGACCAGACGTTAGGGACAATGTTGCGCCACGAGGCGATCTCGATCTTCATCCCCAGCCCGGCGAGGATGCCCGACATGTTGGCAATGGTCTGCTCCAGCGGCAGGTCCTTGCCGGGGATATAGGTGCTGGTGTCCGACACCGGCATCAGCAACCCCTGGGCATCGGCATCGAGGTTGTCGACCACTTCGATCACGAACTCAGGGCCGGTCTGCACCACCTTTTTTACCGTGCAGCGGTCGATGGAGCGCAGGATGCCTTGACGGTCCTTGTCGGAGATGTCTTCGGGCAGTTCGACCTGGATCTTGAAGATCTGGTTGTAGCGGTTTTCCGGATCGACGATGTTGTTCTGCGACAGGCGGATGTTTTCGGTGGGAATATCGCGGGTCTGGCAGTAGAGCTTGACGAAGTAAGCCGCGCACAAGGCCGAAGACGCCAGGAAATAGTCGAACGGGCCTGGGGCCGAACCATCGCCTTTGTAGCGGATAGGTTGGTCGGCGATCACCGTGAAGTCATCGAATTTGGCTTCGAGACGGAGATTGTCGAGAAAATTGACCTTGATTTCCATGCGGGATTACCGTGATTTAAGCGTGCAAAACGAAATTGGCCGGCATTATCCGGGTTTTCGTTGCGCAAGTCCTGTTCAACGCCGACCGCAGGCTTGATTTTTCGAAGCTGGCTTGCGTATTCCGCCGGATTACTTGCCTGATCCTCTGAAGCCACCTCCGCCACCAGACCAGCGGTCATCCTCCTGTGCTAGCGTTTCTGCACCGGGGGACAACGTATTCCCCATGCAGAAAAAACACAGCGACAACAACCGTGACGGGCAGGTGAAACCATGGAACTACGCATCAACCAGAAGACCTATCAGGTCGAGGCGGACGCCGACACGCCCCTGCTGTGGGTAATCCGCGATGACTTGGGGCTGACCGGCACCAAGTATGGCTGCGGCTTGGCCCAATGCGGCGCCTGTTCGGTGCTGGTGGACGGCAATGTCGTGCGCGCCTGCGTCACCCCGGTGGCCGGTGTGGTGGGGCGTGAGGTCACCACCATCGAGGCGATCGAGGCCGACCCAGTCGGCAAACGGGTGGTCGCCGCCTGGGTCGAGCACCAGGTGGCTCAATGCGGCTATTGCCAGTCCGGCCAGGTCATGGCAGCCACGGCGCTGCTCAAGCACACACCCAAACCCAGCGATGCGCAGATCGATGCAGCCATGGTCAACCTGTGCCGCTGCGGCACCTACAACGCCATCCATGCCGCCGTGCATG
Organism: Pseudomonas sp. YQ_6; assembly: GCF_043103245.1. Classification (NCBI taxonomy): domain Bacteria; kingdom Pseudomonadati; phylum Pseudomonadota; class Gammaproteobacteria; order Pseudomonadales; family Pseudomonadaceae; genus Pseudomonas; species Pseudomonas sp. YQ_6. The sequence goes on along the minus strand of NZ_JBICJR010000059.1, from coordinate 35,047 downwards.
ACCTGGCCCAGGGGGAGCAGGCCTGATGAACACGCCAGTCGATACACCTGCCGAACTGCTCAGGCTGCAGCGGGGCGAAACGATCAATCTTTCACGCCGGCGCTTTCTTGCCGGCACCGCAGTCGGTGCCCTGGTGCTAGGTTTCGGCTTACCCATGGGCCCGGCCCGCGTGCAGGCAGCCGCCGCTGCGGCAACTGCGGAACGAGGCACCCAGGTGCCTGCATTTCTGGAGATTCGCCCGGACGGTACGGTGCGCCTGCTGAGTCCGTTCATGGAAGGCGGGCAAGGCCCGTTCACCGCCATGGCGCAGATTGTGGGTGAAGAACTGGATGTCGACCCGGCCCATTTCGTGGTCGATAGCGCACCACCGGGCGAAGCCTACGTGGTGATGGAGAACGGCATGCGCATCACCGGGGGCAGCATGTCGGTGCGCATGAGCTACCCGACCATGCGCCGTCTGGGCGCGCTCGCCCGGGGCATGCTGCTGCAGGCGGGCGCCGAACACTTGGGTGTACCGGTCGATGAGCTTTCTACTACACCGGGTAACGTAGTACATACCACGACCGGACGTTCCGTACCCTACGGTGAGCTGGCCGGTCGCGCCATGGACCTGCCGGTGCCCGACCCGGCCAGCGTCAAGCTGCGTGACCCCAGCCAGTTTCGCTGGATTGGAAAGCCCGTACGCCGCCTGGATGCCTACGACAAGTCCACCGGCAAGGCCCAGTACTGCATCGACATCAAAGTCGACGGCATGCTCCACGCTGCCGTGCAGCATGCACCGCGCCTGGGCATGACAGTTGGCAGCCTGCGCAACGAAGACCAGGTCAAGGCCATGAAAGGCGTACATTCTGTGCATCAGTTGCCAGGCGCCGTGGCTGTGGTCGCCGAGCGCTGGTGGCACGCCAAGCGTGCAGTGGAGGCGATGCAGGTAGACTGGAAAGAACCGGCCGCCGACAGCAAAGTGCGCCCGATGCCGGCCGATTTTTCCAGCGACGCCTGGCGCGAACACCTCGCGACGGTGCAAGGGCCGTCCCGTGATGAAGAGAACGAAGGGGATATTGCCGGCGCCTTGGCCAACGCCAAGACCCAGGTCGAGGCCAGCTACCACAACCAGTACCTGAACCATGCCCAGCTGGAGCCACCGTCCGCCCTCGCCCGCTTCAACCCAGACGGCAGCCTCGACGTCTGGCTGCCCAACCAGGCCCCGGACATGTTCCGTGACGACATTGCCAGACGCACCGGGCTGGAGCCTGCACAAATCAACCTGCACTCGCCGCTGCTGGGCGGCTTCTTTGGCCGCCACTTCCTGTACGACTCTGCCAACCCCTACCCGCAGGCCATTGCCCTGGCCAAAGCGGTTGGCCGGCCGGTGAAGCTTATCTGGAGCCGCGAGGAGGAGTTTTTGCGCGATGTACTGCGCCCCGTCGCAGTGGTGAAGTTCCGCGCCGGGCTGGACGCAGACGGTATGCCAGTGGCGCTCGAAGCGGTAAGCGCCACCGAGGGCCCAACCGAAGCCCTTGCTGGAAAACAAGGGGAGAAGATCGACCCGACCGCGCTTGAGGGGCTGTCAGGCAAGTCCTACGCCATCGCCAACAAGCGCATCGCCCAGATCTATGTCAAAGGCCCGGCCATGCTCGGTTACTGGCGCTCGGTAGGTAACTCGCTGAACGACTTCTTCTACGAATCATTCCTGGACGAACTGGCTGACAAAGGCGGCAAGGACCCGTTTGAACTGCGCCTGCACCTGCTGCGCGACAACCCGAGACTGACCAACCTGCTGAACGCAGTGGCCGACTTGTCCGGGGGCTGGAAGCGCGGACCGTTCACCGCCGAGGACGGCAGCAAGCGCGCACGCGGCGTGGCCATGGCCTCACCGTTCGGCTCGGAGGCTGCGGTCATTGCAGAGGTTTCCATAGACAACGGCCAGGTCAGGGTGCACGACATCTGGCAAGCCATCGACCCGGGCAGCATCGTCAACCCGGCGATCATCGAGCATCAGGTTAACGGCGCCGTCGCCCTGGGCCTGTCGCAGACGCTGGTGGAAGAAGCGGTGTACGTGGATGGCAAGCCGCGCGCACGCAATTATGACCTGTACCCGATCCTGCCGCCTTCGCGCATGGCGCGGGTACATGTGCGCATCATCGAAAGCGGGGCGAAGATGGGCGGCATCGGCGAACCACCGCTGCCCGCCGTGGCCCCGGCGGTGGCCAATGCGGTCGCGCAGCTCACTGGCCAGCGCGTGCGCAGTTTGCCATTGAGCCGCCACACCTTCAGCTGATCGCACAAGGGACGCCTCATGACCCATCGTTTCGCAAGAACCGCTGGCTGGCTGGCGCTGCCGTGCCTGGTCGCGGCGGGCCTGCTGGCCTGGTATGTCACCCGTGAACCCGCATCGCCGTTTGCCGACGCACAGGCCACTGCTGCCGACCCGGCGCTGGTCAGCCGCGGCGAATACGTAGCCCGGCTCAGTGATTGCGTGGCCTGCCATAGCCTGCCGGATGGCAAACCGTTCGCCGGCGGGTTGGAAATGGCCACCCCGCTGGGGGCGATCCACGCCACCAACATCACCCCCGACCGCGACAGCGGCATCGGTAACTACACCCTGGCCGACTTCGAACGCGCCGTGCGCCAGGGTGTCGCGCCTGGTGGCCGACGGCTGTACCCGGCCATGCCTTACCCGTCCTACGCCAAGCTCAGCGATGATGATGTCAAGGCGCTGTATGCGTTCTTCATGCACGGCGTGCAACCGGCGCGGCAGGCCAACCTGGCCAGCGACATCCCCTGGCCGCTGAACCTGCGCTGGCCCATCGCCTTGTGGAACGGCCTGTTCGCCGCCACCACGCCTTACACCGACAAGGCCGGGGAGGATGCACAGTGGAACCGTGGCGCCTATATCGTCCAGGGCCCCGGACACTGCGGCAGTTGCCATACGCCACGTGGCCTGGCCTTCAATGAAAAGGCGCTGGATGACAGCGGCAAGCCGTTCCTGTCCGGCGCACTGCTCGACGGCTGGTATGCACCCAGTCTGCGCGCCGACCACAACACCGGGCTGGGGCGCTGGAGCGAGGCAGAGATCGCGCAGTTTCTGAAGACCGGACGCAACCGGCATGCAGTGGTATATGGTTCGATGACCGAGGCGTTCAACAACTCCACGCAATTCATGCGTGACGACGACCTGGCTGCCATCGCCCACTACCTGAAGTCGCTGCCCGGCGACCCTCAACGTGACGGCGCACCATGGCAATACCAGGCCGAATCGCTAGCGACACGGCTGGACAGCCCAGGAGCGCGCACCTACGTGACACGCTGTGCGTCATGCCACGGCCTGGACGGCAAGGGCCAGGCCGAATGGATGCCGCCCTTGGCCGGGGCGACCTCGGCACTGGCCAAGGAGGACGCCTCGGCAATCAATATCACGCTCAATGGTTCGCAGCGAGTGGTGGCTGCAGGGGTGCCGGATGCCTATCGCATGCCGGCTTTGCGCGAACAGTTGAGTGATCAGGAGATTGCCGACGTGCTCAGCTTTGTGCGTACGGCCTGGGGCAACCAAGGGGGGGCGGTGGATGCGCAGGCGGTAGGCAAGCTGCGTGGGCATACCGACCCGGCCAGCAGCAGCCCCATCATCTTGCATATGCGTTGAATTGGAGTGGCACATGTACCGACGCGAGGCTGCGCCCACAAAAACCGCGCAGCGCATGAGCCACTCTGTCACTGCCACCGCTCCAGATTCTGTTTCAACCACTGCTCGGGCAAGGCCCCACCAACGATCTTCGCCATCTCCCGCGCCAGCGCCTCACGCAGCAGTGGCCGGTTGCAAGGCGACTCTTGTGAGATTGCCAGGTACAACCCTTCGCTGGAAACCGGTGGCTGCAATACCTGCACAGCGGCAGCGATGCCCAATGTGCGCGCCAGCGCCATGCCAGGATACTGCTCGTACACCACGTAATCGCTGCGCTTGTGCATCAGCTTTTCGAACGCCTGCCTGGCAGTGGGCACCGCCTCGAGGGTGAGATTGGCCTGAGCGTATTCATCGAACTGTTGGCCGTGGCTGTTGTTGACCAGAGTGCCACCCTTGCGGCCTTTGAGGTCGGCCCATTGCTGGTAGGCAAAGGCATTGTCCTGGCGCACCCAGATGACGCTGGGTGTGCGCAAAAACGGCGGGGCGATGAAGTCCACATGCTGTCGGCGCGCTTCGGTCAGGAAATACCCGGCCATCAAGTCGATCCGCCCGGTGCGCACTTCTTCCTGGGCTCGCGACCACGGCCCGGCGTAAACCACCTCTATGTCCATCCCCAACTGCTTGCCCAGGTATTTGAGCAGGTCGGCATTGGCACCGATCAGTCGTTGAGGGTTCAGCGGGTCGCGCCACAGGTACGGGGGGTATTCCGGGTTGCCTGTGGCGGTCAACTGTAGGCATCCATCATCCGCTGTGGCAGCCAGGGGCAGCAGTGACAGGCACATCAGGAGCAAGACGTGGCGAAAGCAACGCTCGATCATCTACGACCCTCGGCACATGAAACACCCGGCGATCCGGCGTAGTGGCCAAAGGCTGCCACCTGCCGTGGTCACCTGCAGCTATCATCTGCGCGCTGTAGACAGTCTGGACCATCAGCAACCCGCAGACGAGCCTTTCATCGTCCCGTTGATAAATCTGCCGAAGGACAGACAGTGAGCGCCTGCACGGCCGGCGACAAACTGGGCTTTTCAGGCACCCTGCCGTCGCATCGCCAGGATCGCCGCGCCAAAACCGATAAAGGTGGTGCCCACCACCCGGTTCACCCAGCGCGACAGCGATGGCCGGGTCAGCACCCCCTTGGCCCGCGCAGCCAGGGCGGCATACGCGCTCAGTGAAGTGAGTGACAAGGCCACGAAGATCCCGGTCAAGGTCAGGAACTGCGGCAATAGCGCAGCCCCTTGGTCGATGAACTGCGGGAACAGTGCTGTAAAGAACATGGTCGCCTTCGGGTTGGTCACTGCAGTCAGAAAAGCCGATTTGAACAGTTTCAGCGGCGTAGGCCGCACCTTGGCCGCACACTCTGCGGCACCCTGCTCCAGCATCGGGCTCTTCTTCAGCAGTTGTCGCGCACCCAGGTAGAACAGATAGCCCGCCCCCAGGATCTTCACGGCGTTGAACAGTATCTCAGAACTGGCCAGCAGTGCGCCTAGCCCCAGCATGGCCGCTGCCGACAGACAGAACAGACCCGTGCCATTGCCCAGCGACGACCAGATCGCACTGCGCTGGCCATGAGCAAGGCTGTTGTTGATAGCCATCAAGGTGGCAGGGCCGGGGCTGGCGATCGCGATGGCGGCGACCAGGGTAAACGCGAACAGCGAGTGAGAATCCATTTCAGGCTCGTCAGACAGTCAGGAAAGGCTGCGTCAATTGCACGCAGGTTCAGCCGGCATTCTGCCGCTTGGCCACCTTTTTGGCGATAGCCTTCATTCGCGTCGCCGCACGCTGCACAGTGGCCATTTTCTCGGGCCTCTTCATGCCCCGCCACTTGCGGATTTCGTCACGGGTACGGCCGCAGCTCACGCACAGTTCGCTGTTGAGCTGGCATAACGAGACGCAGGGGTTGTCGATGTCTTTGGCCATGCCACTACTCAGCCAGGCAGTTCTGCCCGCGCACGTTCGCCAGCACTGTGGAAGACCTGGCGCACTTCCTCGGCCTTGACCTTGGTTACCGACCTGGCCACCAGCAACTCTTCGACCACGCGCAAGCCCTGCTCCAGGGCTGTTGCCAGTTGCTCGGCGTCGGAGGCGTCAGCGATATCACCCAGATAAGGAGCGATGAGATACACGTAACGGTCCTGCAGCTTGAGCGCTTCCAGCGCGTCGAGGGCTTTCTGGAACCGATCGGCAGCGGCAGGGCTCATGCTCAATTTATCGAAATGAATCAGGCTCACACGGTCAGTGGCCATTATGACGAATCTCCGTTTCCTGGTGCGGCCAGGCCCGCAAGCAGCAGCGCTTCTACGATGCTCGTATGTGCGGTCCCGGGTTATGCCTATCAGGGTACCAGAAGCCGAGACAGAAAGGGCCATTGCCCCCAGAACTAAAAGTATTTGCCAAGTCGCGCAATGGACGCCCCATGGCGTTATGGGGACATGAGCCGTTATCTGCTGCGCAGGATAATCCCGCCAGCAATCCACCCCGCCGAGGCCGTCATCGCGCTCGGCAGCCCACACAACAAGCCTGCGCGTTCAGGCAATACACAAATGGGGCCTCATCATACATGGCAAAGGAACACATCCCCGAAACACTCGATCTTGGCGTCACAGACCCCTCGAAAACCGCAGAAGCCCGCCAGGATCGGCATTTCGAGGGCAAGCTTGACTGGATCGTCTTTGGTTTCACCAGCCTCCTGACCATCGCCTTCGTGCTCTGGGGCTTCCTCAACCAGGCCAGCCTGGCCAGCAGCGCCTCCAGCGCGCAATCCTGGGTCATTCTCAATTTCGGCTGGTTCTTCGTGCTCACCTCCTCCCTCTTCGTGGTGTTCGTGCTGTGGCTGGCCGCCAGCCGTTACGGGCGGGTGCCGCTGGGCCGCGATGGCGAACAGCCAGAGTTCCGCACGGTGTCCTGGGTAGCGATGATGTTCAGCGCCGGCATGGGCATCGGCCTGATGTTCTTCGGCGTGGCCGAGCCGCTGTCGCACTACATATCGCCGCCGCCCGGCTCGGCCAGCGGGCAGACCAGCGAAGCGATGCAGGTGGCGATGGCCACCACCTTGTTCCACTGGACCCTGCACCCTTGGGCCATGTACGCCATCGTCGGCCTGGTAATTGCCTACGGCACCTTCCGCCGTGGCCGCTCGCAGCTGATTTCCGCCGCCTTCCGGCCGTTGATCGGCAAGCACGCAAACGGCCCCCTCGGCCGCCTTATCGACATGATGGCGATCTTCGCCACGCTGTTCGGCTCGGCCGCCTCGCTGGGCCTTGGGGCGCTGCAGATTGCCGGCGGCCTGGAATACAACGGCTGGATCGAAAGCCCCGGTAAACTGTTCTACATCTCGATCATCACCCTGCTGACCATTGCCTTCGTGACCTCGGCGGTGTCAGGCATCGGCAAGGGTATCCAGTGGCTGTCCAACACCAACATGGTGCTGGCACTGGTGCTGGCGGTGTTCGTGTTCATGGTCGGGCCGACGCTGCTGATGCTCAATCTGTTGCCGACCTCGCTCGGCATCTACATCAAGATGCTGCCGGAAATGATGGCCCGCACCAACGCCAGCGGCGGCGAGCAGATGAACAGCTGGCTGGCCGGCTGGACCGTGTTCTACTGGGCCTGGTGGATCTCCTGGACGCCTTTCGTGGGCATGTTCATCGCCCGCATCAGCCGCGGTCGCACCATTCGCCAGTTCGTTACCGGGGTGCTGTTGGTGCCAAGCCTGGTCAGCCTGGTGTGGTTCACCATCTTCGGTGGCGCCGCCATCGAGGCCGTGCGCGAGGGCGCCTTCCAGCTGGCCAACGGTGCGGTCAACAGCAACCACGCACTGTACCAGTTGCTGGACAGCTACCCGCTGGCCTCGGCCACCTCGGTGCTGGTGATGATCCTGGTGGGCATCTTTTTTGTTTCGGGTGCCGACGCCGCCTCGCTGGTGATGGGCACGCTGTCGGAACACGGCACCACCGCTCCATCGCGACGCACAGTGATTTTCTGGGGGACGCTGACCGGTACGGTGGCGGCCATCATGCTGGCGATCGGCGACCCAGGTAACCCTGGCGAAGCGCTGACCGGGTTGCAGAACCTGACCATCGTCGTGGCCTTGCCATTCGTGGTGGTGATGGTGCTGCTATGCCTGGCGCTGTACCGCGACCTGCGCAAGGACCCGATGATGCTGCGCCACCTGCGCGGCAACGAGCTGATCGAGAAGGCCGTACTGTATGGCGCGGTGAAGCATGGGGAGGAGTTCTACATTGTGGTGCAGGAGAAGAAGGCGTCGGCCAAGACAGCGGCAGAGGCCGAAGTAACCAGCAACTGACGGCGACAACCCGAAAACCACGGGCTGCCACGCAGCCCGTTCGCGATGCGAGACCGCGCCTGCTGAAACACAGACCCGCTTCAACCTTTCAACGCCGCCGCTATCTTGGCCACATCAATCTTGCCCATCTGCATCATGGCCTCGAACGCACGCTTGGCCGCCGCACGGTCGGGGTGGCCGATGGCTTCGATGAGGATGCGTGGAGTGATCTGCCACGAAATCCCCCATTTGTCCTTGCACCAGCCGCAAACGCTGGCCTCGCCGTCGTTGCCGACAATGGCATCCCACAAGCGGTCGGTCTCTGCCTGGTCCGCGGTACTGACCTGGAACGAAAATGCCTCACAGTGCTTGAAGGCCGAGCCACCATTGAGCCCCACGCAAGGGATACCCATTACCGTGAATTCCACGGTGATCACATCGCCCTGCTTGCCTGAAGGGTAATCGGCGGGTGCCTGGTGCACAGCGACCACCCGGCTATCGGGGAAAGTTCGGGCATAGAAGTTCGCCGCCTCTTCGGCATCGTGGTCGTACCACAGGCAGATGGTATTCTTGGCAGTCATGGTCTTGCTCCAAGATCGAAGGTGAGCCTTGAGTCTAGCCCCATAGCCCCGGCGTACCGGTTCTGCAGACATTTCCGACATCAGGTAGTGAACCTGCCGACAAAAAAACGGTCTTTCGCTGACGGTCAACTCACCGACCGGTTCATCGGCCCAGTCACCGGGCCTACTTTTTGTCCTGTTTCAGTGAAGACCCAACATGCCCGATTCCCGCCCCAATCCTTCCGCCCTCCCTGCCCTGCGCATCGGCCTGATTGCCGCCTTGGTGAGTCTTGTCGCACCCGTGCACGCCGAAGAGCCTGCCAGCGATGCACGCTGGGTCAGTGACAGCCTGAGCACCTACGTGCGCAGCGGCCCGACCGACGGGCACCGCATTGTCGGCACGCTCAAGTCCGGGCAGAAGCTGACCCTGCTCGGCAGCCAAGGCAACTACAGCCAGGTGCGCGGGCAGAACGGCGATGTGGTGTGGATCCTCAGCAACGACCTGCAGACAGTACCCGGGCAGAACGAGCGCCTGCCATTGCTCGATGCCCAGGTCGCCGAACTGACCGGGCAGTTGAAGACCATCGACGACAGCTGGAAGAACCGCGTACAGGGCATGCAGGAAACGCTTGATTCGCGCAAGCAGCTGATTGACGAGCTGGAGGCGCGCAACAAGGCACTGAACGAGCAGCTCGATCAGAGCCAGTCGGACCTGCGCGATACCCAGGCCCGCCTGGGGGATGAGAACAAGCAGGTGATGATGCGCTACATGGTGTATGGCGGCAGCATTGCCGGTGCAGGCTTGCTGGCGGGGCTGATCCTGCCGGCACTGACCCGTGGGCGCAAGAAGAACGATCGCTGGTTCTGAGTTCGGCAAGGCGTCGGGGCTGGAACGTGTAGGCCTGCCACAGGTCTTGCCGCAGCGGAACCGCCCCTACCGCAACCGTTCCAGCGCCTCCAGCACATACCCCGTGGCCCGCTCCACCTGCCCTTCCCGACACGCAATACCCAACTGCCGCCACAACCCCGGCCGCAGCGGTCGGCGGGCAATGCGCCGGTCCAGTTCGGTCGCCTCCCCCTCCTGCGGCAACAATGTCGCCCCGTACCCGGCGCCGACCAGGCTCTTGATCGCATCGTTGTAGTTCAGCTCGATCCGCGGTTCGGGGTACAACCCCGCCGCTGCAAACCACTCGCCGGTAACCCGCGACAGCTGGGTGGTGCTGTCGTTCAGGATCAACGCCCGTTGCGCCAGCCACGCCGGGGTGATCCTGGCCGGTGGCTGCCAGTCGGCCGGCACATACGCCAGGATCGGGTCGCGCCGCCAGGGGGTGACCGTCAGCCCTTTGCCGGCCACCTGCGGCAAGGCCACAAGGCCGATATCCAGTGTGCCCTCACGCAAGCGCGCGAGCGACGCCCGGGAGGTCAGCACCTGGACCTGCACATCGATCCCCGGGTGCTCCACACGCAGGCGTGCCAGCGCCTGTGGCAGCAAATGGGCGATGGCACCGGTGGAGGCGCCCAGGCGCACACGCCCGGTCAACCCTGCGACCTGTCGGCGTACTTCGTCCAGCGCCAGGTCAGCGTCCGCCAGCAGGCGCCGGGCACGCCCCAGCAGTGTTTCACCGATGACGGTAGGCCGCACCTGGCCGCGGGTGCGGGTGAGCAACGGGGCGCCGATACGCGCCTCCAACTCGGCCACGTGCAAGCTGATGGTGGGCGGCGCCAGGTTAAGCTGGCGGGCGGCCTCGGCAAAGGAGCCCAGGTCGGTGATGACCACCAATGTGCGGAGGCGGTCGAGGCTGATTTCGCGCATTGTTCAGAGCCGGCCCTTTTGCGAGTAAACCCACAGGTTCACCACGCGTTTCAAAACTCATTCAGAAAACCTGAATGTATCGATCATCATATTCAAATTTTCATTACCAACGCTACGGGCGAGCATAGGCTATCTTTCCCCAACCGGACCCCGAGCATGCACACCCCTGTTGTTTTCATCGACGGCGACCAAGGCACCACAGGCCTGCAGATCCATGCCCGCCTGCAGGGCCGTAGCGATCTTCGCCTGCTGACCCTCCCCGAGGCCGAGCGCAAGGACCCGCAACGCCGCTGCGAAGCGATCAACAGCGCCGACATCGCCCTGCTGTGCCTGCCCGACGACGCCGCCCGCGAGGCCGTGGCCGCAATCCACAACCCACGGGTGCGGGTGATCGACGCCAGCTCGGCGCACCGCACCACACCAGGCTGGGTGTATGGCCTGCCGGAGCTTGACGAACAGCAAGCCGAGCGCATCGCGCAAAGCACGCGTGTCAGCAATCCCGGCTGCTATCCCACCGGCGCCATCGCGCTGCTGCACCCACTGGTCAAGGCTGGCTTGCTGCCTGCAGACTACCCCCTGAACATTCACGCCGTGTCTGGCTACTCCGGCGGTGGTCGCGCGGCGGTCGAGCGGCACGAACAGCCCGGCGCCGCCAAAGCGCCTGCGCTACAGCTGTATGGCCTGGAGCTGGCGCACAAGCACGTACCGGAGATCCAGCAGCACGCGGGGTTGTCGGCGCGGCCGATGTTCATGCCCGGCTATGGCGCCTACCGCCAAGGCATCGTGCTGAGCATTCCGCTGCAGCTTCGCCTGCTGCCTGGACAGGTCAGCGCCGAGCAGCTGCAAGGCTGCCTGGAACAGCATTACCAGGGTGCCCGCCATGTTCAGGTGATGCCTCTGCATCAGGGCCGCGCTGCGGCAAACCTCGACCCCGAGGCATTGAACGGCAGCAATGACCTGCGCCTGGCGCTGTACGCCAACCCCGAGCATGGCCAGGTACTGCTCACCGCAGTGTTCGACAACCTGGGCAAAGGTGCCTCTGGTGCTGCCGTGCAAAACCTCGACCTGATGCTCGGTGCCTTACAGGCACACGGCTGATACGGCAAAACCGGTTAGACTGTACAACCCGCGCCAACACAGCGCGGGTCGTATTCTCATCCGCCGGAGCCCCCAGATGTTCATCCTGAGCCGCCTCGACAGCGTGCCGCCCGAATCTTTCCAGAACCAGATCCGCGAGCTGGTCATTCACAATGTCGGCGAATTGAGCAGTGTCGCCATCGCCGTCGACAACCCGCTGTACCCGCTGTACCAGTACGGCGTTGGCATGGAAGTCCACCAGTACCTGCAAGCGCTGGACGGCACCCGCGGTCTGGCCGTGGCGCTTACCCTGGCGCTGGATGCCGAAGCACCGGACCAGTTGCTGGGCTTTGCGCTGTCGCTGCCAGCCCAGGACGATGGGCAGGCCTGTGCATTGGCCTTTCTGGCCGTGTGCGCCAGCCATCGCCGCCAGGGCATCGCCCGTGCTCTGCTGGGCGACCTGCGCTCACGCCATGCCTGCGTAGAGCTGAACGCCTTTGCCAACCAGGTGCCGTGGTTCGAGGCGATGGGCATGCAAGTGGTGGCCGCCAACGGCCCGCAGGTGCTGATGAGCAGTACCGGCCACCCCAGTGATGCGCTGATCGGGCGTCTGGACATTGCGCCGATTTATCAGACGGCTGAAGTGCTGCAGATTCACACCTATCTCCTTAACCAGCAGGGTGAGGATGCAATGATCGAAGCGGAGCAGATGCGCGATGAGCGGCTGGATGAGCTGACCGCTCAGGCCCAGGAATGTGTGCGCCAGCGCAAGACCGTGCATTGATCCGATGGCCTGTTCGCGGGCTTGCCCGCTCCCACAGAAAAACCGTAAGGCCCAAGGCCGGTGATGCACCTGTGGGAGCGGGCGAGCCCGCGAAGAAGCCCCATTGGCCTTTCAGCCATGCACCCAGCGCCGATGCAGCCCACGCGCCAGGGCATCCAGCACAAACCCCAGCACGCCAATCAGCAGCACCATGGCCATCAGTTCGGAATACGCCAGCCGGTCGCGGGTATCAAGAATGAAATACCCAAGCCCCGCACTCACCCCAAGCATTTCGCACGGCACCAGCACAATCCACAGAATACCGATGGCCAGGCGCACCCCCGTCAGCACGTGACCGATCACCCCCGGCACAATCACCTTGCACAAGGTTTCCCAGCGCGTTGCACTCAAGCTGCGGCTAAGTTGCAGCCAGCGCGGGTCCAGTTGACGCACCCCTGCCGCCGTATTCAGCAAGATCGGCCACAACGCGGCAAACGCCAGCAGGAAGTAGATTGGCTGGTCACCCACGCCCATCAGCATCACCACCACAGGCATCCACGACAATGGCGATATCATGCGTAGAAACTGGAATGCTGGCGTGGTCGCCGCCTCCAGGTGCCGGTAGCTGCCTACCAGCAAGCCCAGCGGCACACCCATCAGCAGCGCCAGCAGCAGCCCGACCAGGATGCGCTTGAGGCTGACCCAGATATGCCCATAGACCTCGCCCTGCCCCAGCAGCTCGACCAGGCTGGCCAGGGTTGCCGCCGGCGAAAAGCGCGCCGACAGGCCGTCGGCCTGGCCGAACATTGCCACACCGGCCCACCATAACAGCAACAAGGCCAGCAACCCGACCAGCCCAAGGCCGGCATGTACGACATGGGTGCGCATCAGACCGCAAACTCCTCACTACGCTCGAAGTTGTCGGCAATGCCGAACACCGACGGGCCACCCACTGTCGCGATGGCGCTACGCACGAAGCGATCGTCGACCAGGTCGCGGGCGGCATACGCCGGATCCAGCCCGGCAAGGAACGCATTGTCGCCTTCGATCAGGGTGGTTTTCAGGCGCTTGACCAGCTCTTCGGTGTAACTCGGGAACGGGTATGGCTGGAAGTCGATGCGCTTTTCGTCCCACTGCTGATGGCGAATGGCGCCACTGGCAATGTAGCCAGCACGGTCTTCGGCGGCGGGCGCCAGGACCTTGGTCAGCACCGCAGGCTCGTGCGGGGTGTACTTGTTGGGGCCCGCCCTGGACAGCAGTGCGGCGGCTTCGGTGCGATGGTCACGGGTCCATTGCTGGGCCTTGACGATGGCGTTGACCACTTTCTGCGACCACACCGGGCGGTTGTTCAGGTCATGCTCGTGCATGAACACCACGCAGCACGCATGGTTGCGCCATACATCGCCGGTAAAGCGCTGCACGCGGCCGACCTTGAGGTTCTCGGCCAGTGCGTTGAACGGCTCGGCCACGATGTAGCCGGCAATACGCTTGCTGGCCAGAGCGGGTGGCATGTCGGACGGTGGCAGCACCAGCAGGTTGACTTCGTTGGCGGCCAGTTGCGCATTGGCCGGCTTCGACACGGGCGTCAGGCCGTTGTCGTTGAGCAACTGTTGCAGTACCACATTGTGGATCGAGTACCAGAACGGAATGGCCACTGTCTTGCCACCAAGCTGTTTCACGTCGGATATATCCGGCGCAACAGTCAGGCCCGAACCGCCCACGTGGTTCCAGGCCACCACCTTGGCTGGCACCTTGCTGCCATAGCGCGCCCATACCGTCATCGGCGAAAGCAGGTGGATGACATTGACCTGGCCGGAAATGAATGCCTCGATCACCTGCGCCCAGCTGCGCAGCAGCACCGGGCGCTCGGCCTTGATGCCTTCGGCCTCGAACAGGCCGTTGTTATGTGCCACCAGCAGCGGCGTGGCATCGGTGATCGGCAGGTAGCCGATGCGCACCGGCGCGTCCGGCTCGGCAGCGGCACGCGCCTGCAAGCTCGACAGCAACGGCAATGCACCGGCAGCAGTGAGCATGGCGCCGAGCTTGAGGAAGTCACGACGCGAAGAAGAAGAACAGCAGTCATCCATGCACATGGACAGCCTCCGAGGGCAACGAGGTTGGGGTAGGTTCGACTGTGCGGCTTGCCCGCCGAAGGGTTTTGAGGATTTCGATACGCAAGGCACCCAGTTCTTCGACCCGCTGCGTCCGTGGTTGCGGCAGGTCGATGTGCCACTGGCCGAGGATGTGCGCTGGGTGGTTGCCCAGTAGCAGAACCCGGTCTGACAGCAGCAGGGCTTCGTCGATATCGTGAGTGATCAGCACGGCCGCGGTCTTGTGCGTGGCGATCAGTTGCAGCAGCAGTTGCTGCATGTCGGCGCGGGTCACCTCATCCAACGCACCGAAGGGTTCATCCAGCAGCAAGACTTCGGGCTGGCGTGCCAGGCAGCGGGCCAGCGCGGTGCGCTGGGCCATGCCGCCAGACAACTGCGCCGGGTACTGGCCACGCGCGTGGGCCAGGCCCACAGCCGCAATCGCATGGTCGATGCGTGCACGGCGTTCGGCATCCGCCAGCTTGGGCTGACGGGCGAAGTCCAGGCCGAAGGCGACGTTTTTCTCCAGGCTCAGCCATGGCAGCAGGCTGGGATCCTGAAAGGCCACCGCCAGACGCGGGTGCGGCCCCTGCAGCGGCTGGCTGTGCAAGCTCACGCTACCGCCGCCAGGCTGCTGCAAGCCTGCCAGCACCCGCAGCAAGCTGGACTTGCCCACACCACTGGGGCCAAGGATGCTCACGACTTCACCTGGCGCCAGCTGCAGGTCGAACTGCGCCAGCACCTGCTGCCAACCACCCTCACGCGGGTAGCCCAAGCGAATGTCACGGGCCTCCAGCAACACCGCGCTCATGCAACGCCCGCCTGGCGTTGCAGTTCGGCGCGCAATTGCACCAGGCTGGGCGTGACGATCGGCACGAAGGCCGACTCCCGCCAGCGGCGGGCAAACCCTTCGCCGTATTCGCTGAGGTAAGCCTTGCCGCCACTGGCCTGCAATTCCAGTTGTACCGCGTCGGCAGCACTTTCAGCCAGGATGATGCGCAGCTTGAACAAGGCCGCCGGCTGCTGCTGGAAGCGACCTTCGAGCAAGCCCTGCTTGAGTTCGCTGACGGTGTTTTCCAGGCGTTCGCTAAGCACCTGACGGGCTTCGTCGAGGAACGAGGCTCGGCCATGCAGGTGCGCCTGAACCTCTTCAAGCGCTCGTCGCGCCAGGCCAATGGCCATGCCACATTGCAGCGCCAGGAATGCCGGGCGTACCCGTGGCAGGAATTCGCGTGCATTTTCATGCAGCAGCCAGTCGCGCGCCAGCGGCACCTGGTGAAAAGCCAGTGCTGCCGTGTTGCTCGACTGCAGGCCCATCAGTTGTAGATCATCAGAACGCTCAAGGCCTTGAGCGTTGGAAGGAATGGCCAGCACAAACGGCGCGCCGCCGGCTTCATCCTCGATGGCCGCCGCCACCACGAAGCCGCTTTTACGCAAGTTGGTCACCCAGTGCAGTCGCCCTTCCAGGTGCCAGCCATCGGCTGTCGGGCGGCCACGCACCTGCAGCGCTTCGATACCGGACAGGAACTTCATGGCGTTGGACAGCCCGGTGGCACCGGCCAATTCACCGGTCAACAGGCGCGGCAGCAGGCGCTCACGCAGGGGCTGGTTGGGGCTGTGCAGCAGGTATTCGATGAAAGCACGCTGGCCCCAGCAGACGAAAGCCGCAGCCAATGAGCGGCTGGCAATGGCGGCGATGGCCTCGACCGCGTCGGTCACCTGCCCGCCCGTACCGCCCAGCGCTGGGTCGACCCCCGTGCGCAGCAGCTGCGATTCTGCGATCTGGACCAGCACCTGCTGCGGTTCGCACAGGCCCCGATCAATGGCCTCGGCATTGGCATCCAGCCAGTGTCGAAATGCACACTCTTGCATGGTCTTGCTCCTTTGATAACGCCGGGGCCGCTCTGCGGCCCGTTCGCGGCACAAGGCCGCTCCTACAACGGCCAGGTAATGGCCATTATCACAGGTGGACTACGCAGAAGGCTGCCAGCGGTATTTGCCAAGCTCTTCGTTGAGTGGCGTCTGGGCGAAAACATTAGCAAAGTTGCACAGGGTTGCGAGGCTTACACCCAGAATCACCTCCAAGGCGTTGCCTTCACTGAAGCCGGCTTCACGGAAGGCCTGGTAGGTGGCTTCGCTGACATTGCCACGGGTGGCGATCACTTCGCGGGCAAAGGCGGCCAGGGTTTCGTAGCGAGCGTTCGGGAGTTCACCACGGGCACGCAGAGCATCGACCACATCCTGCGGCAGCTTGGCCTTGTTCAGCGCGACGGCCGTATGGCCGGCCACGCAAAAGTCGCAGCCATGCTGGGTGGCTGCGATCAGTTGCACCACTTCACGCTCGGCCAGGCCAAGCTCGGACTTGCCATTGAGTGCCGAAACGGTCACGTAGGTTTCCAGGGCCGCCGGCGCGTTGGCCAGCACGCCGAGCAGGTTGGGGATGAAGCCGGAATTCTTCTGGGCATTATCAAGAAACGGCCGTGCCGCTTCCGGGGCGCTCTGCAGCGTGTGTAAAGTAATGCGCGCGGACATGCAGTGATCTCCTTTGATGAGTGTCACTACAGTCTGTTGGTTATAAGAACTACCCTCCATATTCGTCAGTCGCCTTTCCTTGTTCCTGAGTCTTTGTATTAGATGATTTCGTCCAGCCACCTTGTCGATTGGTTATTAGAGGGCCTGGAGCTCGATGCCAGCCTGTTTCATGTCGGGCGCTATTGCGGTGGCTGGCATGCCAGCACCCAGGGCATGGGCCGCGCCAGCTTCCACCTGTTGGTGCAAGGGCATTGCTGGCTGCACATTGACGGCCAGCCGCAACCGGTGCGCCTGGAGAAGGGAGATGCCGTATTCCTGTTGCACGACCTTGCCTATCGCTTGTCCAGCGATCAGGACCCGGTCGACGCCTGTGCCCAACCGCGCCAGGCCATGCAGGCGCTGGATAGCGAAGCCAGCGACGGCGTCGGACTGGTTTGCGGCTTCTTCCATTTCCAGTCCGGCCTGTCTTCACTGATTGTCGAAGGCCTGGCCGACTGGATCCTGCTGCGCGCCGAAGACCCCGCCGGCAGTGCGGCACGGGCGCTGTTCGAGCTCATTCTGGAAGAATGCCGGCGGGCCGCCGGCCCGTCGCAGGCGTTGCTGGAGCGCCTGACGCACCTGTTGTTCCTGTACGTGCTGCGCCAGCAGGTCATTGCCGGGCAGTCACTGGGCGGGCTTGTCGCCCTCGCTCGCCAGCCAGCGTTTACCGGGCTGCTGGAGCAGTTGATCGAACAACCGGGGCAAGCCTGGACGCTGGAGAGCATGGCCGCCTGCACCGGCTTATCGCGGTCTGCGTTTTTCAAGCGCTTCAACGAACTGGCGGGGCAATCGCCAGGGCAGGTGCTGCTGGCACTGCGCATGCGCCATGCCAGCCAGTTGCTGCGGGCGGGTAATACCGTGGAGCAAGTGGGTGCGCAGGTGGGGTATCAGTCGGTGGCGGCGTTTACCCGGGCGTTTGCCAAGGCCGTGGGGGTGCAGCCTGGGGCCTATCGGCGCCAGCACGAAGGGCGCTGATCGGCGTACTTCGCTACTCGCGCAAAGGCCGGTTCGGGCAACCCCTTCACACCTGGTCTACCGGAATATCCCCAGCCCCCTTGGCCTCCCGCCGCTCACCCATCCAGGCATCGACCTGCTGGCCAAATTCAGCCGGGGCCTTGCGCCCGAAGCGCATGGCCAGGTCCAGCACAGTCTGCTGTGCCAATGACTCTTCCATGCGCTTCTGCGCCCCCAGCATCACTGCGTGGATCGCACAGGTACCCTCGGTCGCCCAACGCGGCGGCGAGCCGTCGAACAAGGTGCAACGCTCGCGCACCTCGCGGCAATCGAAGATCTTCTTTGGTCCATCAATGGCATTGACGATATCCAGCACGCTGATCTGCGCCGCCGGCCGCGCCAGGCGGAAGCCGCCGCGCACGCCTTCGGTGGCCGCCACCAGCCCGGCACGGGCCAGCTTGGTAAAGACCTTGGCCAGGTATTCCTGCGGCACACCTTGCAACTCGGCCAGGTCGCGCACGCTGGAATCACGAGTTTCACCGCGCTCGTCGACTAAAAACAACAGGCAATGGATACCGTATTCCACGCCAGCACTGTAAAGCGACATTCAAATCTCCGACCGATTTTGTCGTACATGTTACGCCGATGCCCCGACACTGACAAAACAAGGCGTCAAAAGGTAGCTCCACCGCAAAGGGAAAAACCCTTGCCGAAGATAACTACGACCGATATAGTCGTAGTTACTCGAAGGCCATACAGCTGGCCCTCGATGCCCTCTTCGAACCTTGCGGAGCACCTTCATGAAATCCAACATCCTGATCATCGGTGCCGGCTTTGCCGGTGTCTGGAGCGCCCTGAGCGCTGCCCGCCTACTCGACCAGGCGCAACGTGCCGACCTCAGCATCAGCGTGCTGGCGCCACAGCCGGAACTGCGCATTCGTCCGCGCTTTTACGAGGCCGACGTGCATGGCATGAAGGCGCCTCTGGGTGATCTGTTCGAGGCTGTGGGCATTCACTTCTTCCCGGGCAACGCCGACAGCATCGACACCGAAGGTCGCAGCGTCAGCTATACCGATACCCACGGCCAGCCACAGCGCATCGCCTACGACCGCCTGATCCTGGCCGCAGGCAGCCAGGTTGCCCGCCCGGCAGTACCAGGCCTGGCGGAACATGCGTTCGATGTCGACCAGATGGAATCGGCCATGCGCCTGGAGCAGCATCTGGTCGATCTGGCCGCCCTGCCCGCTTCGCCAACTCGCAATACCGTAGTGGTGTGCGGCGGCGGCTTCACCGGCATCGAGACCGCAACCGAAATGCCTACTCGCCTGCGCTCGATCCTCGGGGCCGACGCGGCATTGCGGGTAGTGGTGGTCGACCGTGGTGCGCAAGTGGGGGCGGCATTGGGTGAAGGGATCACACCGTCGATTGTTGCCGCGTGTGAACAGGCCGGGGTCGAATGGCTGGCCGGCGCTTCGGTGGTGGCTGTCGATGCTGCGGGAGTCACCCTGGACAACGGCGAGCATATCGCCAGCAACACGGTAATCTGGACCGTTGGCGTCAAGGCCAGCCCGTTGACGGCGCACGTTGCCGGCGAGCGCGATACCTTCGGCCGGCTGAAAGTGGATGGCCATTTGAAAGTGCTGGGCCAGGAGCACGTTTATGCCACCGGCGACACCGCCTGGGCTGCGGTGGATGACCTGGGCAACCATGCCCTGATGACGTGCCAGCACGCCATCCCCATGGGCCGCCACGCCGGCAACAACGCCGCCGCCGACCTGCTCGGCCTGCAGCCGGTGCTGTATCGCCAGCCCAAATACGTCACCTGCCTGGACCTGGGCGACTGGGGCGCCGCCTTCAGCGAAGGCTGGGAGCGCGAACTGAAGCTGCACGGCCAGGAAGGCAAGGCCCTCAAGCGCCAGATCAACTCGGTATGGATTTATCCGCCAGCGGCTGACCGCGCCTTGGCGCTGGCCGCGGCGGACCCAATGATCGCTATCGTTTAACGGCATTTTTCCTGACAAAACCGTCAACAATTGGCGGTTTTGTCAGTCTTGGCCGTTACATTGAATGGCTGTTCAATAATGATGGCCATATGGCATCATTGAAATCAAAAAAGTCACGAGGGTGAGACACACAAACAACTCCGCAGCGCATCAAGAGCCTGGCGCCATACCGGTGACCCGGCCATCCACCCAAGCTCCTGAGGCCTGCACGCCACCGTCAAGGAGCATTCCATGCAGTTACGGAATTTGAAGATCGGCATTCGCGCTGCAAGCGTGTTCGCCCTGTTGGGCATCCTGGTCCTGTTCATGGGCTTGATCGCACTTTACGAAACCCGGCAGATGGACAAAGCCACGGATGAAATCCGGGTGACCTGGATGCCGGCCGTAATAGCCCTCGGTGACATCAGCACCAACCTCGGGCGTGCCCGCGCCGTCACCTTGCGTGCCGCGCTGGACGACAACCCCAGTGACCGCGAGCGCAACCTGCAGATGCTCAACGGCATCAATACCGAGCTGAATAATGCGCTGAAGGATTATGCCGACACGATCATCGCTGCCGATGACCGCGCCCTGTTCAATGCCTTCAGCGCTGCTTATCAGCACTATTTCGAATTACAGACCCGTGTGCTGCAAGACATTCAAGCTGGGCACATGGACGATGCCAAACAGCAGATCAGCGGCCCGCTGACTCAGCGCGCCGACAGCATGATGCAGGCCATGGCAGCGTTGATCGCCTATAACGGCACAGGTGCCGAACAAGCCTCGCAGCGCAGCAGCGACGTAGCGGACGAAGCGTTCACCGCGCTGGTTGCCTCACTGGTGGTGATCATGCTGGCCCTTGCCGCCATCGCTACCGTGCTCACCCGCAGTATCGTCGTGCCGCTGGCCGATGCACTGGCTGTGGCCGAGCGCGTGGCGACAGGCGACCTGACCCGGGAGATACGGGTAACCGGCCGCGATGAGCCGGCTTTGCTGTTGCGTGCCCTGAGCCGCATGCAGGGCAGCCTGCGCGATACCATTCGCCAGATCGCCGCGTCTTCCGACCAACTGGCCTCAGCCTCGGAAGAACTGCACACTGTCACTGAAGACACCAGCCGCGGCCTGCATCAGCAAAGTGCAGAAATCGACCAGGCCGCCACGGCGGTGAACCAGATGACTGCGGCAGTCGAGGAAGTGGCGAACAACGCGGTCAGCACTGCTGATGCATCCAAGGGCGCTGACCAGACCACCCGCGATGGCCGCGACCAGGTCAACCAGGCGCTGGCATCCATCCAGCATCTGGTAGCGGATGTGACCGGCACATCGGCCGAGATCGAGCAGCTGGCCAGCAACGCCAACGAGATCAGCCGGGTGCTGGACGTGATTGGTGCGATTGCCGGGCAGACCAACCTGCTGGCACTGAACGCCGCCATCGAGGCGGCACGGGCCGGAGAGGCAGGACGTGGGTTTGCCGTGGTGGCTGACGAGGTACGCGCCCTCGCCCACCGTACCCAGCAATCGACGGCCGAGATCGAGCAGATGATTGCCGGGATTCAGACCGGCACCGAGCGGGCAGTGACAGCAATGCACAGCAGCCAGGATCGCGCCACGGGTACGCTGGAAGTGGCACAAAGCGCAGGACAGGCGTTGGAGGTGATTGCCGAGGCGATCGCTTCGATAAACCAGCGCAACCTGGTGATTGCCAGTGCGTCTGAGGAACAGGCGCAAGTCGCACGCGAGGTAGACCGGAACCTGGTGAATATTCGTGACCTGGCGATGCAAACGTCGGCGGGGGCGAACCAGACCAGCGCGGCGGCGCAGGAACTGTCGCGGTTGGCGGTGGACCTGAACGGGATGGTGGCGCAGTTCAAGGTTTGATCCAAAACAGCCGGGGCCGCGTTGCGGCCCCGGCTACAGCAACAGCGATCTATCAGTCGTTGACGCTTACCACCCGCCCCGCCTTCTCGACAGCCTTGCCGCGCGTCGCCAGGCAATAGTAAAGCGGCACGGTCACCAGCAAGCCGAACAGCCACGACAGGTCAGCCCCTTCGACAATGTTCGAGTACGGCCCCACATACAGCGAAGTATTGGCAAACGGCAGCTGCACCAGGATGCCGCAGGCATAGGCAATGATCGCGTGGTGGTTGAAGCGGCCATAGATGCCGCCGTCGGCACTGAAGATCGAGGCGATGTCGTACTGGCCCTTCTTGATCAGGTAGAAATCGATCAGGTTGATCGAAGCCCACGGCACCAGCACCAGCAGCAGCGCCAGGATCAGGCCGATGAACTGGCCGATGAAGTCCGCCGAGGCATTCAGTGCCACCATCCCGCAGCCCACCAGAATGACCGAGGCCAGGATCACCCGTACCCTGATGCTCGGCGTCCACTCGGCCATGAAGGTCTGGATCGCGGTCACGATCGACAGCACGGCGCCGTAAAGGTTGAGGGCGTTGTGGCTGATGATGTTAAGCAGGAACAACACCATCAGGATCGGGCCCAGCCAGCCGGTGGCCTGCTTCACCGCATCCATTGCGTCGGTGCCTTCCGGCACGCACAGCACCGCCACCGTACCAAAGCTGAAGCACAGGATGGTGCCCAGGGTGGCGCCAAAGTAAGTGGCCCAGAACGGCTTGGCGATGCCCACTTCACGGGGCAGGTAGCGCGAGTAGTCAGAGGTGTACGGCGAGAAGCTGATCTGCCAGATCACACCCAGCGACACGGTGGCAATGAAGCCCGACAGGTTGAACGCGCCACGACTGAAGAAGTCTGCCGGCAGGTCCTGGATGAACATCATGATGAAACCGGCCAGCAAAGCCGAACCCATCACCCAGGTACCGATGCGGTTGAGGATATGGATGAAGCGGTAGCCGATCACGCCAATGGCAGTAGCGCTCAGGGCACCGATCACGATCGCGCCGGGCATCGGCACGCTCGGCGCGATGCCGTGGATGGTCTTGCCTGCCAGGACAATGTTGGAAATAAAGAAGCCGACATAGATCAGCGCAGTGAAGAACACGATCAGCAAGGCACCGTAACGGCCAAATTGGCCTCGGCTTTGCACCATTTGTGGAATGCCCAGCTGCGGCCCCTGTGCAGAGGCCAGGGCGATGACCACGCCCCCGACCAGATGGCCCAGCACGATGGCGATCAGGCCCCACAACAGGTTCAGGTGGAACACCTGGACCACCATGGCGCCGGTCACGATAGGCAATGGCGCAATGTTGGTACTGAACCAGAGGGTGAACAGGTCGCGCGCCTTCCCATGGCGCTCGGCAGGTGGAACGTAATCGACCGTGTGATTCTCGACAAACTGGTGTTGCGACGACGGTTGGGACATGGTTTTCAGCTCGAAAGGTCGTTTTTATCTTTGTAAGGAAACCGCATCAAGGCGGCCTCTCAGCTGCGGACCATATTATGGTATTCCAAACTTTTGACAACACTGATCCGCATGAAAAAACGGCCACTGATCCGCTTGCAAAACCCCTGCGACAAACCGCCTCACCGCTCAAGGCCACGTTTTTCGTGGCTTTGGGCCGTTCATCGCGAAAACTCAGAGTTGAAAATTCCGCTTGCAAAATAGGTATTACGGTATACCATCAGACACATCAACGATAAAAACCGCGGACCACCGCAGCCCTTCAGAGGTACTCCCGATGATCGACGCAACTGTCTACAAGAACGTTCTGGGCTCCTTCCCGTCCGGCGTTACCGTCATCACCACCCAGGACGACGACGGCTCGGTCGTCGGCCTGACCGCCAGCGCCTTCTCCTCCCTGTCGATGGACCCGCCGCTGGTGCTGTTCTGCCCCAACTACACCTCCGACTCCTACCCGGTACTGATCAAGCAGAAGCGCTTTGCCATTCACCTGCTGTCCGGTGAACAGCAGGCCGAAGCCTACGCGTTCGCCAAGAAGGGCAAGGACAAGGCCAGCGGCATCGAGTGGACCCTGAGCGAACTGGGCAACCCGATCCTGGCCGGTGCCACCGCCGTCATCGAATGCGAACTGTGGCGTGAATATGAAGGTGGCGACCACGCCATCATGGTCGGCAAGGTACACAACCTGATCGTCCCTGCCGAAGCGCCACGGCCGATGGTGTACTGCCGCGGCAAGATGGCCAGCCTGCCGGCCTTTGCCTGAAGCCTGCAGTTGGACGCAGCCTGCTCCCACACTGAAGCCCGATTGACTGACGGGCAATAACAAGCGTTGAGGAAAAACCCATGAAATTTTCGTTGTTCGTACACATGGAACGTTGGGATGAACAGGTCAGCCACCGCCAGCTGTTCGAAGACCTGACCGAACTGACCCTGATGGCCGAAAACGGCGGTTTCAGCACCGTGTGGATCGGCGAACACCACGCCATGGAATACACCATTTCGCCAAGCCCGATGCCACTGCTGGCCTACCTGGCCGCACGCACCGAGAAGATCCGCCTGGGCGCCGGCACCATCATCGCGCCATTCTGGAACCCGATCCGCGTTGCCGGCGAATGCGCCCTGCTCGACGTGATCAGCAACGGCCGCATGGAAGTGGGCCTGGCACGCGGCGCCTACCAGTTCGAGTTCGACCGCATGGCAGGTGGCATGCCGGCCACCGACGGCGGCAAGGCGCTGCGCGAGATGGTGCCAGTGGTGCGCAAGCTGTGGGAAGGCGACTACGCCCACGACGGTGAAGTCTACAAGTTCCCGACCTCCACCAGCGTACCGAAGCCCTTCAACGCCACGCCGCCAATGTGGATCGCCGCCCGCGACCCCGACTCGCACAACTTCGCCGTTGCCAATGGTTGCAATGTCATGGTCACCCCGCTGATGAAGGGTGACGAAGAAGTGCTGGACCTCAAGAACAAGTTCCAGGCCGCCCTGGACAACAACCCAGGCGTGCCGCGCCCGCAACTGATGGTGCTGCGCCACACCCACGTGCACAGCCCGGCTGATCCGGAAGGCTGGAAGGTCGGCGCCCAGGCGATCTCGCGCTTCTACCGCACCTTCGATGCCTGGTTCGGCAACAAGACCACCCCGGTGAATGGCTTCCTGGAGCCGAGCCCGGAGTCGAAATTCGCCGAAGTGCCGGCGTTCCAGCTGGAGAACATCCGCAAGAACACCATGATCGGCACGCCGGAAGAGATCATCGCACGCATCAAGTACTACCAGGAACTGGGCGTCGACGAGTTCAGCTTCTGGTGCGACAACAGCTTGCCCCACGCCGAGAAGAAGAAGTCGCTCGAGCTGTTCATCAAGGAAGTGGTGCCGGCGTTCGCCTGAATTCCCATTGCCTGAATCATTGCGGGACGCGCCCGCTCCCGTGGGCCCCTTCGGCCTGCGTGAGCGGGCTTTTTTTTGAAACCTGTGCAGTCCCTGTGGGAGCGGGCAAGCCCGCGAAGAAGCCAGTACAGACAACAGAGAAATCAAGGCATCAGGCCACCTTTCGTCCCCCGACAAGAGAAATTTCCTGACACCTCTTGCACAACAAATATTATGGTATACCATCAGACAACAAGAGCTGATAACCCTCACCAGGAGCCATCCATGAGTTTCGAAATCCGCAAGATCGTCACCTACTCCGAAGAGACCCGCATCGAAGGCGGCAAGGCCACCGACAAGCCGGTGACCATGGTCGGCCTGGCCGTCGTGATCAAGAACCCGTGGGCCGGTCGCGGTTTCGTTGAAGACCTGAAGCCGGAAATTCGCGCCAACTGCTCGGAGCTGGGTGCCCTGATGGTCGAGCGCCTGACTGCTGCCATTGGCGGTGCCGACAAGATCGAGGCCTACGGTAAGGCCGCCGTCGTCGGCGCCGATGGCGAAATCGAGCACGCCTCGGCCGTGATCCATACCCTGCGCTTCGGCAACCACTACCGCGAGGCAGTTCAGGCCAAGAGCTACCTGAGCTTCACCAACAAACGCGGCGGCCCAGGCACTTCTATCCAGATCCCAATGATGCAGAAGGACGACGAAGGCCTGCGTTCGCACTACATCACCCTGGAAATGCAGATCGAAGACGCTCCGCGTGCCGATGAAATCGTCGTGGTCCTGGGCGCAGCCGATGGCGGCCGCCTGCACCCGCGCATCGGCAACCGTTACATCGACCTGGAAGAACTGGCTGCCGAAAAAGCCAACGCTCAATAACAACAACCAAGACGGGCCGGGGCGTGGCGTGCTTACCCGCCGCGCCCGACCTTCAAGGAGCGCCCCCATGATTCAGCCTGTCGCTGAACGCACACCTGCCGGCACCAGCTATCTGGATGTCGGCCAGGGCCAACCCGTGGTGCTGATCCACGGCGTGGGCCTGAACAAGGAAATGTGGGGCGGTCAGTTCGTTGGCCTGGCCAACGACTACCGCGTCATCGCCTACGACATGCTCGGCCACGGTCAAAGCCGCGTACCGGCCACCGACACGCCGCTGGAAGGCTATGCCGACCAGCTCGCCGAACTGCTTGACCACCTGCAAATTGCACAAGCCACCGTGATCGGCTTCTCCATGGGCGGCCTGGTTGCCCGTGCATTCGCCCTCAATTACCCGCAACGCCTGGCTGCACTGGTCGTGCTCAACAGCGTGTTCAACCGCACCCCCGAGCAAAGTGCCGGGGTGATCGCCCGCGCTGCCCAGGCGGCGGAGCTGGGCCCAGACGCCAACGTCGATGCTGCCCTGGACCGCTGGTTCAGCCGTGAATACAAGGCTGCCAACCCGGCGCAGGTCGCCGCCATTCGCCAGGTGCTGGCGAGCAACGACCCGCAGGGCTACCACACCACTTATTCGCTGTTCGCTACCCAGGACATGTACCGCGCCGACGACCTGGGCAGTATCCAGGTGCCGACGCTGATCGCCACCGGCGAACTCGACTCGGGCTCCACCCCGGCCATGACCCGCCAGCTCGCCGCCAGCATTCCTGGCGCACGCAGTGTGGTCCTCGCCGAGCAACGGCATATGATGCCGGTGGAAGCACCGCGTGAAGTCAACAAGATGCTGCTGGACTTCCTTACCCAAGCCCGCACCCTCACCGAATCCGCCAAGGGGATTGTTGCATGACCCTCGTTCGTTTCCAGATGTGCATCGACGGCCAATGGCGCGATGCCCAGAGCGGCAAGACCTTCGACAGCCTCAACCCGGCCACCGCCCAGGCCTGGGCGCAACTGCCCGACGCCGATGAAGCCGATGTGGAGCTGGCCGTTCAGGCCGCCCAGCGTGCCTTCGACAGCAAGGCGTGGCGCAGCATTACCGCCACCGCCCGCGGCAAGCTGCTGCGTCGTCTGGGTGACCTGATTGCCGAGAACAAGGAGCACCTGGCCCAGCTGGAAAGCCGTGACAACGGCAAGCTGATCCGCGAAACCCGCGGCCAGGTCGGCTATCTGCCGGAGTTCTTCCACTACACTGCGGGCCTGGCCGACAAGCTCGAAGGCGGCACCCTGCCGCTGGACAAACCCGACCTGTTCGCCTACACCGTGCACGAGCCAATCGGCGTGGTTGCCGGGATCATCCCGTGGAACAGCCCGCTGTACCTCACCGCGATCAAGCTGGCCCCTGCCCTGGCTGCCGGCAACACCATCGTGCTCAAACCGTCCGAGCACGCCTCGGCGACCATCCTCGAGCTGGCCCGACTGGCCCTCGAGGCCGGCTTCCCGGCCGGCGTGGTCAACGTGGTCACCGGCTACGGCCCCAGCACCGGCGCGGCGCTGACCCGCCACCCGCTGGTGCGCAAGATCGCCTTCACCGGCGGTGCCGCCACAGCCCGCCACGTGGTGCGCAGCAGTGCCGAAAACTTCGCCAAGCTGTCGCTGGAACTGGGCGGCAAGTCGCCGAACATCATCTTCGCCGACGCCGACCTGGACAGCGCCATCAATGGCGCCGTGGCCGGCATCTATGCCGCGTCCGGTCAAAGCTGCGTGGCCGGTTCGCGCCTGCTGGTGCAGGATGAAATCTTCGACGTGTTTGTCGAGCGCCTGATTGCCCGCGCCAAGCGCATCCGCATCGGCAACCCACAGGACGACGCCAGCGAAATGGGCCCGATGGCCACCGCACAGCAGCTGGCAGTCGTCGAAGGCCTGGTGGCTGCGGCCAAGGCCGAAGGCGCCAAACTGCATATGGGCGGAAAGCGTGCCGACGTTGAAGGTGACGGTTGGTTCTACGAGCCGACCCTGTTCGAGTGCGACAGCAACGCGATGACCATCATGCAGGAAGAAGTGTTCGGCCCGGTCGCCGCAGTGATTCGCTTCAAAACCGAAGAAGAAGCCCTGGCCATAGCC
Source organism: Pseudomonas sp. YQ_6 (assembly GCF_043103245.1). Taxonomy (NCBI): domain Bacteria; kingdom Pseudomonadati; phylum Pseudomonadota; class Gammaproteobacteria; order Pseudomonadales; family Pseudomonadaceae; genus Pseudomonas; species Pseudomonas sp. YQ_6. Next base: position 7,040 of record NZ_JBICJR010000059.1, on the reverse strand, counting down.
AACGACTCACAGTTCGGCCTGGCTGCCGGCATCTGGACGCGCGATCTGGGCCGTGCCCACCGCCTGGCCCGCGACGTGCGTTCGGGGATCATCTGGGTCAACACCTACCGCGCTGTGTCGGCCATGGCACCGATAGGTGGTTTCAAGAACAGCGGCTACGGCCGTGAGAGCGGCATCGATTCGGTGCTGGCCTATACCGAGCTGAAGACCGTGTGGATCAACTTGTCCACCGCGCCGATGCCCGACCCGTTCGTGATGCGCTAGGAGGAACACGAGATGATCGAACCCGGCATCTACAAAGACGTGATGGGCTCCTTCCCGTCAGGCGTCACGGTAGTGACCACCCTGGACGCCGACGGCGGCATCGTCGGCATTACCGCCAGTGCGTTCAGCGCGCTGTCGATCGACCCGGCGCTGGTGCTGTTCTGCCCCAACTATGCCTCCGACACCTACCCGATCCTGCGCGACAGCAAGCAGTTCGCCATCCACCTGCTGTCCGCCGACCAGACCGCCGAGGCCTATGCCTTCGCAGGCAAGGGCAAGGACAAGGCCAAGGGCGTCGAGTGGCACCTGAGCGAGCTGGGCAACCCCCTGCTGGCCAAGGCCACGGCGATCATCGAGTGCGAATTGTGGCGCGAGTACGACGGCGGTGACCACGCGATCATTGTCGGCGCGGTGAAGAACCTGGTGTTGCCTGAGCAGCCGATGACCCCGATGGTGTACCACAAGGGCAAGCTCGGCGCCCTGCCGCCGCTTGGCTGATACATCTTGAACTCGGTGTTGGCCTCTTCGCGGACTTGCCCGCTCTTACAGGTATCGCACAGATCCTGGAAGCTGTGGGAGCGGGCAAGCCCGCGAAGAAGCCAACCCCGATGCCACTGTTTTCAGGGGTCGCGCTAATCGTCTCACCCTCGATTGCGGCCCCTGTTTTATGCCGGAGTACTGCACATGAGCAATGAAAAGTACGAAAAGGGTCTGAAAATCCGCACCCAGGTGCTGGGCGAGGACTACGTCAACCGCTCAATCCAGAACGCAGATGAGTTCACCAAACCGTTGCAAGAGCTGGTCACCGAGTATTGCTGGGGTCACGTCTGGGGCCGCGAAGGCTTGTCGCTGAAAGAGCGCAGCATGATAAACTTGGCCATGATTTCCGCGCTCAACAGGCCCCACGAGCTCAAGTTGCACATTCGCGGTGCCCTGCGCAATGGCCTGAGCCGTGAACAAATTCGCGAAATCCTGCTCCAGGTCGGCATTTATTGCGGCGTACCCGCGGCGGTGGACAGTTTCCGCCTGGCCCGTGAAGCGTTTGCCGAAGCCGATGCGGAGCCAACCCGTTAACAACGGGCTGTTCGAACCACTGCATGGAAAGCCTCGGTTCGGGGCATTCCGCGATGTTGGCGCAACAGCCTCATAAAGAGCGCACCTGATGAAACGCCAGCCACTCGACGACAGCTTCAAGGTCAACCGCAACCCCGTTACTCTGCGCGAAATCGTGCTCGACAAGCTGCGCACCGCAATCATGAACTTTCATCTGCTGCCCGGCGACCGCCTGGTCGAGCGCGACCTGTGCGACCGCCTCGGCGTCAGCCGCACTTCGGTACGTGAAGCGCTGCGTCACCTGGAGTCCGAAGGCCTGGTCGAGTTCGCCGACGCCAAAGGCCCGCGCGTGGCCATCATCACCCTGGAAGACGCACGTGACATCTATGAGCTGCGCTGTGTGCTCGAAGGCCTGATCGTGCAACTGTTCACCCTCAACGCCAAGGCCAAGGACATCCGTGCGCTGGAACGCGCGCTGGAAGTGAACCGCGAAGCACTGGAAGAAGGTGAGCTGCAACAGGTGCTGGATTCGGTACAAGGTTTCTACGATGTGCTGCTGGAAGGCTCTGGCAACCAGGTGGCGGCCCAGCAGCTGCGCCAGTTGCAGGCACGCATCAGCTACCTGCGCGCCACCTCGGTATCGCAGGAAAACCGCCGCGGCGCCAGCAACCGCGAAATGGAAAAGATCGTCGAGGCCATCAAGGGCGGTGACCCGCTGGTAGCCCACCAGGCCTCGGTCGACCACGTCCGCGCCGCCGCCAAGGTGGCCTTGGACTACCTGCGCCAGAAGCAGGATGACAACGCCAAGGTGCGCGACATTGTCGAACCCTTGGCCCTGAAGGAACCCCGCATAGGTCGCTGATCATGCCCAATGCCCCGCGCTACTGCCCGCACTGCACCAAGGAACTGGCCCGGGGCGTTCCCACAGGCGATACCCACGAACGCCTGCATTGCGCCGGCTGCGGCTACATCCACTACATCAACCCCAAGATCATCGCCGGCTGCATCATCGAGCGCGATGGAAAGTACCTGCTGTGCCAGCGCGCCATCCCGCCGCGCCCCGGCACCTGGACCTTGCCTGCGGGGTTCATGGAGGCTGGCGAAACCACCGAACAGGCGGCGCTGCGCGAGGTATGGGAAGAAAGCGGCGTACGTGCAGACATCGTCTCGCCGTATTCGATCTTCAGCGTGCCAAAGATCAGCGAGGTCTACATCATCTTCCGAGCGATCGTCACCGAAGAAACCGGGCAGTACGGGCCTGAGACGCTGGCGTACAAGTTCTTCGAGCCGGACGAAATCCCGTGGGATGAGATCTACTACCCGGCCATCCGGCAAATTCTCGAGCGCTACATCCTTGAGCGGCAGGCCGGAGTGTATGGCATTTACATGGGCAATGATGACACCGGCAAGGTGCACTTCATGCGCTAGCCGGTCCGGCCTCTTCGCGGGTGAACCTGCACTCACCCGGATCGCGCAGTTACGGAGGCTAGTGCAGTGGCACAGCCCCTCACAAAACCCTCGCCAACGGTCTATTCTCGGTGCACCCTAAGGGCCTTGAGAAAGAGGACCGGCAAAGCACATGGCTAGATGGCTAGACGGCGGCGGGCTAATGGCCGAACGCATCCGCAACCACGAATGGGCCAGCACTCCCCTGGGCCCGCTGGAACATTGGCCCGACGCCCTGAAAACGACGATGTCTCTGTGCCTGGCCTCGCGCTTTCCGCAGGCCGTGCTGTGGGGCCCGGACTTGATCACCCTGTACAACGATGCCTTCACTCCGATTCTCGGTCGCAAGCCCCTGGCCTTGGGCATACCCTTCCGCGACGTGTGGCACGAAGCCTGGGATGAAATCAGCAGCATGGCGGACCGTGCGTTGGCAGGTGAAGCGGTGTACATCGAAGACTTCCCGCTGATGATCGACCGCAACGGCGGCCTGGAGCGGGCCTATTTCACCTTCTGCTACAGCCCGATTCGCGGCCATGATGGCGAGATACTGGGCATGCTCGACACGGTCACCGAAACCACCGCCAGCGTGCTCACCAACCAGCGCCTGAACTTTCTCGATACCCTCGGGCGGGCCGTGACCGAGGCAACCGACCCGGACCAGATCATGGCCATCACCACCCGCATGCTGGTCGAGCACCTCGGCCTGTCCAGCTGCGCCTATGCGGTGATGGACCCCGACGAGGACGGTTTCACCATTTGCGGCGATGCGGTGACACCCGGCTCACCACGCCTGTTGGGCCACTATCACCTGCATGACTTCGGCCGCCTGGCGGTCAGTCGCCTGCGCAGCGGCCTGGCCCTGGTGATCAACGACAACCTGCGCGAACTGGCCACTGACGAGGCGGCGACTTTTCAGGCCATCGGCATTACGGCCACCATCTGCATGCCACTGATCAAGGGTGGCAGGCTGACCGCGCTGATGGCGATTCACGACCGCGTACCTCGGGCATGGACCGACTACGAGCAAACACTGATCAGCGAAGTGACCGAGCGATGCTGGGCACACATACAACGGGCCCAGGCCCATGCCGAAGTGCGCGAAGCGATGGCGGCCCTTGAAGCGCTCAACACCAACTTGGAACATCGCGTCGAAGAACGCACCACTCAGTTGCTGCACACCGAGGCCGTGCTGCGCCAAGCCCAGAAGCTGGAAGCCATTGGCCAGCTGACCGGCGGCGTAGCCCACGACTTCAATAACCTGCTGACCATCATCCGCTCGTCGCTGCACTTCCTGCAGCGCCCCAACCTGGCCGAGGAGCGCCGCGAACGCTACCTCAAGACCATGTCCGACACGGTCGACCGTGGTGCCAAACTGACCGGTCAGCTACTGGCCTTCGCCCGCCGCCAGGCCCTCAGCCCACAGGTGTTCGAGGCCGGGCCTCGGCTGGAGGCCATGGCCGACATGCTCGATACCGTCACTGGCGCGCGCATTCGGGTCGAGCTGCAGTTACCGCAAGCGCCCTGCCACATCCGCGCCGACCTCAGCCAGTTGGAAACCGCGGTGATCAACCTGATGCTCAACGGCCGCGATGCCATGGCTGGCGAAGGTGCCTTGCAGCTGCGCCTGCAGGCCGACCAGTGCCTGCCGGCCTTGCGCGGTCAGCCTTCACAGCCAGGCCCGTTCGCGGCGATATCGGTGAGCGACAACGGAGTCGGTATCGCCACCGAGTTGCTGGAGCGCATCTTCGACCCGTTCTTCACCACCAAGGCCCCAGGTGAAGGTACCGGGCTCGGGTTGTCGCAGGTGTTCGGTTTCGCCAAGCAATCCGGGGGCGATGTACAGGTGAACAGCATCCCCGGCCAGGGCACCACCTTTACCCTGTATCTGCCGCAGGAGGCCCCAGCTGCGGCCTCGCCCGAAGACGCCTCGGCCGGCAGCCAGCCACAGGTACAGGGCGAGCGGCGACGAATACTGGTGGTAGAAGACAACCCCGACCTGGGCAGCTTCACGGCTCAGCTCCTCGAGGACCACGGCTACCAAATCAGCTATGCGCGGTCGGCAGAAGAAGCGCTGGCGCAGTTGACTGGCCCGTCAGGTGATTTTGATGCGGTGTTTTCCGATGTGGTCATGCCCGGCATGGGTGGCTTGGCACTGGCCCGCGAACTTCGCCGCCAGCGCCCGCAGTTGCCGGTGATCCTTACTTCGGGCTATAGCGAGGCGATTGCCGAAGGCGGGCACCAAGGGTTCACCTTCCTGGCCAAACCCTACTCGGCAGAACAGGTGTGCCAGATACTCGGCAAAGTATTCGGCCACTGATACCTTGCATCGCAATGGGCGATCAACGGCGCCCTTCTGACAGCATGCGCACCGCCAGCCCCGCCAGCACCGTTCCCATCAACCAACGCTGAACCTGTTGCCACAGCGGCCTGCCAGCCAGGAACACGGCGATGGAGCCGGCCATGATCGCAATCAGCGCGTTGACCGTAACGCTGATGGCGATCTGCGTTGAACCCAGCACCAGCGACTGCAACAGCACGCTGCCGTGGCCCGGTTCGATGAATTGCGGCATGAGCGACAGGTACATGACGGCAATCTTGGGGTTGAGCAGACTGGTGGCAAACCCCATGGTGAATAACCGCCGCGGGCTGTCGGCGGGCAGTTCACGGAGCTGGAACGGCGAACGGCCACCCGGCCGCAGCGCCTGCCAGGCCAGGTACAACAGGTACAGCGCGCCACCGATGCGCAGCGCGTCGTAGGCAAAGGGTACTGCCATCACCAGCGCCGTGATGCCCATTGCCGCGCAGAGCATGTAGATCACGAAGCCCAGAGCCACACCGCCAAGCGAAATCAACCCGGCTTTGCGGCCCTGGCATATCGAGCGGGAAATCAGGTAGATCATGTTCGGCCCTGGGGTCAGGACCATGCCGAGGCAGATCAGGGCGAACGTGAGCAGTTGCGAGGTTTCGGGCATGGCGCACTTCCTGGTTGTGCATTAGGGTGCAGCGAGTGTATCTGAAGTCATTCTGAACCGGTAAATTCAGGTCAATTGCCCGGCTATCAGGCCCACGGCCACGGTAATCATCGCCATCCCAGACACCCGCCCGACCAGCTTTGCCGCACCCGGCCGAGTGCTCAGCACCGCTTTGGCGCCATAGCCGACCAGCGTGTAGATCACCAGCGAACTGCACAGGTGGACCAGCCCCAACAACAAGATCTGCAATGGCACAGGCCAGCTCGACTGCGGGTCGGTGAACTGCGGTAGCAGGGCCAGGAACAGCAGGAATACCTTGGGGTTCAGGCCGCTGACGCAAAAACCCTTCAACGCCCAGCGCGAGCCCGACTCCCCCGCGCCGCCCTGCCCGGCCGCCGGCAAGGATGGGCTGAGCAACAGGTTGCCACCCAGCCACAGCAAATAGGTGCACCCCGCCAGGGTCAGCAAGGTCAGCGCCAACGGGTGACCAGCCAGCAGGCTGCCAACCCCGGCCGCCACCACCAGCGTGGCCAGGAAATGCCCCGACAACATACCCGCCACGGCTGGCATCACCCAGCGACCGCGCATGCCTGCAGAGATGGCATAGGCCCAGTCTGCACCCGGGGTAATCACGAACAGCATCGACACAGCCCAGAACGCCGTCAGCACACTGATAGCCACTTGAATCTTCCTTATCTACTGCATTGGGATGTCGAAAGATTACGGATTTCGTTCGGGGATATTCTTTCGTATATTTCCCCTTAGCATTCATGAATTGGAAGATTCTTCCCAATGGATAGAACTGATCGAAAAATCCTTGCCGAGCTGCAAAAAGACGGGCGCCTGTCGGTAACCGAACTGGCCGACCGCGTAGGGCTCAGCCTGTCCCCCTGCCATCGGCGTTTGAAGACACTGGAAGAGTCCGGAGCCATTCTGGGCTATCACGCACGGCTGGCGCCAAGCGCCCTTGGGCTGAACTTTGCCGCGTTGGTGTTCGTGACGCTACGCGAGGTGACCCGCCAGCCGGTGGCGGACTTTGAAACGGCACTGGCGCAGATCCCGCAGATTGTCGAAGCGCAACGGCTGTTTGGCGACCCGGATTACCTGCTGCATGTGGTAGCCAAGGACCTGCCGGCGTTTCAGAAGCTGTATGACGAGCATCTGACCAGTATTCCCAATGTGAAACGCTTGAGCTCGACCTTGGTGATGAAGGAAGTGATTCAGGATCGGTTGCTCCCCATGTAGCTGTTTCCTCTTGTGCCGGCCCCTTCGCGGGTAAACCCGCTCCTGCAAAGGTGACGTAGC
>NZ_JBICJR010000058.1:0-25877 GCF_043103245.1 Pseudomonas sp. YQ_6 | reverse complement strand
GGCGATACCCGATTCCAGTGCAGGTGCCTGGGTGCCTGCCGTTTTTCCGTGCCGACGTGAATGGCCCGTATTCCAAAGGAGTGACACCATGCTGGTGATGCGCCCCGCGCAAATGGCTGATCTGAACGACGTGCAGCGCATGGCTGCAGACAGCCCCATTGGTGTCACCTCGCTGCCGGACGACACTGCTCGTCTGGGCGACAAGATTGCCGCCTCTGAGACATCCTTCGCCGCCGAGGTCAGCTTCAACGGTGAAGAGAGTTACTTTTTCGTGCTTGAAGACAGCGAAACAGGCAAGTTGGCCGGCTGCTCGGCCATCGTCGCTTCGGCCGGCTACTCTGAGCCGTTCTACAGTTTTCGTAACGAAACATTCGTGCACGCCTCACGCGAGCTGAAGATACACAACAAGATCCATGTGCTGTCGCTGTGCCATGATCTGACCGGCAACAGCCTGCTGACCAGCTTCTATGTGGCGCCTGAGCTGGTGAACAGTGGCTGGGCCGAGCTCAACTCGCGCGGCCGGCTGCTGTTCATGGCTGCGCACCCGGAGCGCTTTGCCGATTCGGTGGTGACCGAAATCGTCGGCTTCAGCGACGAGCAGGGTGAATCGCCGTTCTGGGATGCCATTGGCCGCAACTTCTTCGACCTCAACTATGCCGACGCCGAGCGCCTGTGCGGCCTGAAGAGCCGTACCTTTCTCGCCGAGCTGATGCCGCATTACCCGATCTATGTGCCGTTGTTGCCAGACCTGGCGCAGGAAGCCATGGGCCAGGTACATCCGCGGGCGCAGATCACCTTCGACATACTCATGCGCGAAGGCTTCGAGACCGAGCACTACATCGACATCTTCGACGGCGGCCCGACCCTGCATGCGCGCACCTCTGGCATCCGCTCGATCGCCCAGAGCCGGGTGGTGCCGGTGAAGATCGAAGAGGCCCCGGCCAAAGGCGGTCGCCCGTACCTGGTGTGCAACGGCCTGTTGCAGGACTACCGCGCGGTGTTGCTGGACCTGGACTGGGTGCCTGGCAAGCCGGTCAGCCTGAGCGTGGCAGCAGCCGACGCGCTGGGCGTGGGCGAGGGCGCCAGCGTGCGCCTGGTCGCGGTTTGAGGTCTGGCAACAGACGTTTCGGGGTTGATGCGTTAGCAGAGTTTCGCGCCGGCCGATGCCGCCGCACAAGGAGATAGCATGATCGTTCGTCCTGTACGCAGCAGCGATTTGCCTGCGTTGATCGAATTGGCACGCAGCACCGGCACCACCGGGCTGACCACGCTGCCGGCCAACGAAGAGCGCCTGGGGCATCGCGTTGGTTGGGCGGAAAAAAGCTTTCGTGGCGAAGCTGAGCGTGGCGACACCGATTACCTGTTCGTGCTGGAAAACGACGAAGGTCTGGTGGTGGGCATCAGTGCCATCGCCGGCGCCGTCGGCCTGCGTGAGCCCTGGTACAACTATCGGGTCGGCCTGACTGTCAGCGCCTCGCAGGAGCTGAAGATCTACCGCGAAATCCCGACGCTGTTCCTGGCCAACGACCTGACCGGCAACTCCGAGCTGTGCTCGCTGTTCCTGCGCAGCGACCATCGCTCCGGCCTCAATGGCCGCCTGCTGTCACGCGCGCGCATGCTGTTCATTGCCGAGTTCCCGGAGCTGTTCGGCAAGAAGATCATTGCCGAAATGCGCGGCATGTCTGACGAGCAGGGCCGTTCGCCGTTCTGGGAAAGCCTGGGCCGGCATTTCTTCAAGATGGAGTTCAGCCAGGCCGACTACCTCACTGGTGTGGGCAACAAGTCGTTCATCGCCGAGCTGATGCCCAAGTTCCCGCTGTACACCTGCTTCCTGTCCGAGGCGGCGCGCAACGTGATCGGCCGTGTGCACAAAGACACCGAGCCGGCGCTGGCCATGCTCAAGCAGGAGGGCTTCAACTACCAGGGCTACGTCGACATCTTCGATGCCGGCCCGGCCATCGAGTGTGACACTGCCAAGATCCGCGCCGTGCGCGAGAGCCAGACCCTGGTGCTGGCGGTAGGTACGCCAGGCGATGACGCGACCCCTTTCATCATCCACAACCGCAAGCGCGACGATTGCCGCATCACTGCTGCACCTGCACGGTTGGCCGCCGGCACCCTGGTGGTCGACCCGTTGACCGCCAAGCGCCTGCGCATGGGCGTCGGCGACAATGTCCGCGCGGTGCCGCTGTCGGCCAGCCGGGAGGCCCAGTAAATGACCACGCATTACATCGCAGGCAATTGGCAGACCGGCCAGGGCGAAACCCTGCAGTCGCTTAACCCGGTGACCCAGGCCGTGATCTGGCAAGGGCAGGGCGCTGACGCCAGCCAGGTCGACGCTGCCGTGCAGGCCGCGCGGCAGGCCTTTCCGGCCTGGGCGCAATTGAGCCTGGAGGCACGTATCGATGTGCTGGAGAAGTTTGCCGCGCAGCTGAAAGTGCATGCCGAGGCGATGGCCCAGTGCATTGGCGAGGAAACCGGGAAGCCGCTGTGGGAATCTGCGACTGAAGTCACCAGCATGATCAACAAGGTGGCGATTTCAGTACAGAGCTACCGCGAGCGCACCGGCGAAAAGAGTGGTCCGCTGGCCGATGCCACGGCTGTTCTGCGGCACAAGCCTCACGGCGTCGTGGCGGTGTTCGGCCCTTACAATTTCCCCGGGCACCTGCCCAATGGCCATATCGTGCCGGCGCTGCTGGCAGGCAACTGCGTGGTGTTCAAGCCCAGCGAGCTGACCCCCAAGGTCGCTGAGCTTACCGTCAACTGCTGGATTGCTGCCGGCCTGCCGGCGGGTGTGCTGAACCTGGTGCAGGGCGCACGTGAAACCGGTGTGGCGCTGGCCGCCAACCCAGGTATCGATGGCCTGTTCTTTACCGGCTCCAGCCGCACCGGCAACCTGCTGCATCAACAGTTCGCAGGGCGCCCAGACAAGATCCTGGCCCTGGAAATGGGGGGTAACAACCCGCTCGTGGTGGACGAGGTCAAGGACCTCGATGCGGCGGTGTATACCATTATCCAGTCGGCGTTCATTTCCGCCGGCCAACGCTGCACCTGCGCGCGGCGCCTGCTGGTACCGCAAGGCGCCTGGGGTGATGCGCTGATCGCGCGCCTGGTCGAGGTGTGCAAAACCATCACGGTGGGGGCGTTCGATGAACAGCCGGCGCCTTTCATGGGTTCGGTGATTTCGCTGCCGGCGGCTCGGGCGCTGCTTGCCGCCCAGGTTGAACTGGCCGCCAAAGGTGGCGTGAAACTGCTGGAAATGACTCAGCCACAGGCCGATGCTGCACTGCTGACCCCGGGTATTGTCGATGTCACCGCCGTGGCTGACCGCCCGGACGAAGAGTTTTTCGGCCCGCTGCTGCAGGTGATCCGCTACGCCGACTTCGATGCTGCCATCGATGAAGCCAACAACACCCAGTATGGCTTGGCCGCCGGGTTATTGTCTGATTCGCGAGCCCGCTACCAGTACTTCTGGCTGCGCAGTCGCGCTGGCATCGTCAACTGGAACAAACAGCTGACGGGGGCTGCCAGCAGCGCGCCGTTCGGTGGTGTGGGTGCCAGTGGCAACCATCGCGCCAGTGCCTATTACGCGGCCGACTACTGCGCTTACCCCGTGGCTTCGCTGGAGACCGCCAGCCTTGCCTTGCCGGCGACCCTGACGCCGGGCGTCACCCTATAACAACAGGTCACGGAGCCTAGCCGATGAAATCCTATGAAGTGAATTTTGATGGCCTGGTGGGGCCTACCCACAACTATGGCGGCCTGTCTTACGGTAACGTGGCTTCGCAGAGCAACAGCCAGCAGGCGTCCAACCCGCGTGAGGCAGCGCGCCAGGGCCTGGCGAAAATGAAAGCGCTGGCCGACATGGGCTTCAAGCAGGGAGTTCTGGCGCCACAAGAGCGCCCGGACGTGGCGGCGCTGCGCCGCCTGGGGTTCAGTGGTAGCGATGCCGAAGTTATCCAGCGTGCCGCCCGCGAGGCCATGCCGTTGCTGGTGGCCAGTTGCTCGGCCTCGAGCATGTGGGTGGCCAACGCCGCGACAGTCAGCCCCAGTGCCGACACTGCTGACGGTCGTGTGCACTTCACCGCCGCCAACCTCAACTGCAAATATCACCGCAGCATCGAGCACCCGACCACCAGCCGCGTGCTGGGCGCCATGTTCAGCAACGAGAAACACTTTGCCCACCACGCAGCGCTGCCTGCCGTGGCACAGTTCGGTGACGAGGGCGCGGCCAACCACACGCGCTTCTGCCGCGCCTATGGCGAGGCTGGCGTGGAGTTCTTTGTCTACGGCCGCAGCGCCTTCGACAGCCGTTACCCGGCGCCACAGAAGTACCCGGCCCGGCAAACCCTGGAGGCCTCTCAGGCTGTGGCCCGGCTGCACGGCCTGAGCGATGACGGTGTGGTCTACGCTCAACAGAACCCGGCGGTGATCGACCAGGGTGTGTTCCACAATGATGTGATTTCGGTAGGTAACGGCGAGGTGCTGTTCTACCACGAGGACGCGTTTCTCGATACCGACGGGGTACTTGGGCAGCTGCGAGCTAAACTGGCCAGCAAGGGTGGCAACTTCCAGGCCATCTGCGTGCCCAGGGCAGCGGTGGCGGTGGAGGACGCGGTGCGATCCTACCTGTTCAACAGCCAGCTGCTCAGCCGCGACGATGGTTCCATGCTGTTGGTCGTGCCGGAAGAGTGCCGCAACAACGAGCGGGTCTGGGACTATCTGGGCCAGCTGACCAGCCAGGGAGGCCCGGTGAAGGAGGTCAAGGTGTTCGACCTCAAGCAAAGCATGCAAAACGGCGGCGGCCCGGCCTGCCTGCGTTTGCGCGTGGCTTTGAAGGAAGCGGAGCTGGCGGCGGTCAACCAAGGCGTTATCATGACGGCCTCGCTGTATGACACGCTGCTGCAGTGGGTCGACAGGCACTACCGCGATCGCCTTGGCGAAGCAGACCTGGCTGACCCGCAACTGCTGGTGGAATGCCGTACGGCACTGGACGAATTGACCCAGATCCTGAAGTTGGGCTCGGTGTATCCGTTCCAACGCCAACCTTGAAGAGAGACTCTGTAATGACCGACGCCTTGCGCCTGATCCTCGAAGATGAAGACGGCACCCAGCTGGAAACTTCCTGCACCCGCTTTGCTGTGGTCTGGCAAGGCAAGGAAGTGTGGATTCAGCAGGACGGCCGTGGCCAACTGCTGATCGGCGTGGATGTCGAGGAAGACGACACCGAGTATGCCAACTTGCTGCTGCGCCCGATGGCCACCAACCTGGTCAGCCTGCAGCTGGAAATGGAACCGGCAGAACTTGGCGAAGACGACGATCACGTTCATGGCCCTGACTGCGGCCACCACCACTAAGGAAGTACCTATGCTCGCCCTTGGCAAATTGCTTGAGCTGACCCTCACCGATCACGAACCGGCCGAGAAGACCCAAGTGACACCCAAGGGCGCGCGTTTGCGGTGGCTGGGAGAGGGCGCGCTTGAAGTGCGTCCGGCTGAAAGCGAAGATTGCGGGCTGGACTTGCTGTTGTCCGCCGGCATTCATGGCAACGAAACAGCGCCGATCGAATTGCTCGAGCGGCTGCTGCACGGCGTGGCCAACGGCAAGATCAAACCCAGGGCACGGGTGCTGTTCCTGTTCGCAAACCCGGCGGCGATCCGCAAGGGCGAGCGCTTTATCGAACAGGACATCAACCGCTTGTTCAATGGCCGCCATGAGCTGTCCAGCGGCTTCGAAGCATTGCGTGCCGCCGAGCTGGAACAGTTCGCCCGGGTGTTCTTCAGCAAGCCGGGGCGCAACCGCCTGCATTACGACCTGCATACTGCCATCCGTGGTTCGAAGATCGAGCAATTCGCCTTGTACCCTTATAAAGAGGGGCGCAAGCATTCCCGTCGCGAACTGGCGCGCCTGGCGGCGGCAGGTATGGAAGCGGTGCTGCTGCAAAGCAAGTCGTCCATCACCTTCAGCGCGTTCACCTACGAACAGCTGGATGCGGAAGCCTTCACCCTCGAGCTGGGCAAGGCCCGTCCGTTCGGCCAGAACGACCAGGTCAACCTCGACAAGCTCGAAGAGCGGCTGATCCGCATCATCGAGGCTACCGAGCCAGAGGGCGAAAGTTCGCTGGATGGCCTGCAGCTGTTCAGTGTTTCCCGCGAAATCATCAAGCACAGCGACAGTTTTCACCTGCACTTGCCGGCGGACATCGAAAACTTCTCCGAGCTGAGCAAGGGTTACCTGCTGGCTGAAGACCTGGCCGAGATGCGCTGGGTGGTCGAGGAGGAGGGGGCGCGCATCATCTTCCCCAACCCCAAGGTGAAGAACGGCTTGCGCGCGGGGATTCTCATTGTGCCGGATTCGGGGCAGCGGCTGGGGTGATGGGGGAGGTGGCGCGCGTTCCGGCGCGCCACATGGGCTCGCTCAGTAGTAAGTGCGCACTGGCAGGCCCAGCTCCATTCGCAGCGCGTTTTCGTTGAAGGGTGATGGGTTGGTGTCGGTTGGCGCCGTGTCGGGGTTATTGTCGAAATCGTACAGAAGGCCGCTCGGCAGGCCAATTGCTTGCAGGTGAGCATTGTCGACCTGGATCTGCCTGCGATCGAGAGTGCTGATTGAACTGTGCCCAGGTACCGTCGTACCGTTGAAGGCGCTATACGCCTCGCACAAGCAACGGTAAAAGTCGAGCAGCGGCAAATTGTCGCTGCCCGAGCGAGTCAGGTTGAGTGCCAGGTCTCCGCCCTCGGCAGGCAAGCCGGCCACCCACTCCAGTTTACTGTCTCGTCGCAGGTAATGGTCGTTGTCGGTCGGGTCTGAGGTGTAGACGTCGAAACGGGTGGCTAGAGGTGTTTCGGTAACCCTTATCCACGACCGTTTTGCCAGCTGTGTCAGAAGTTGCTGGCCGCAATGTGTGTGGCAAAGAAAAACCAGGTGGTTGTGGACGGCCTGTTTGAAGGTGTCGCTGCCTCGTATGTCGAGTGTATTGCTGGCGAGTGCGGTGAGCGGGGCGGAGAGTGGCTGCTCGAAGCGGGCGTCACCCGCCTGGTTGCGAGCATAGATGACTGATTCATGTGGGTCGTCGACCAGAATATAGCCGTCGACTCCCAGGATATGACCGCCCATACCGCGGCTCGCCGAGCCGCGCTTGATGAATGTCAGCCCCGGGCCCACGTTGATCTGTGCATTGCCACTGCCGGTGAAGACCTCGGTGATGCCGCCGCCGGTGGTGATGTGCGCACGGCCCTCTGCGGCCTGGATGATCACGGGCGTCTTCACTTCCTCCGCCACGCGGACGTTGGCCTCACCCTTTGCCGTTCTGATGATGAGGGTCTGTCTTTGCGTAGGTGCGAGGACGAACCTCTTGTTGCCGACTGTGGCTTTCAGGTGGCAATCGTAGAGGGAAATGTCGATATCGACTGCCGAGGAATGGGTCTGAATCACCATGTGGTGCTTGCCCGGGATCTGGCCCTGATCGAACCATACCTGTTCCAGAAGGACGTCTATTTTGTCGTCCCGGTATTCGTAGAAACGATGAACGGCTTGGCCATCGATGGACGTGTCTGCCCGCTGTTGAAAACCGCTGGTCCTGCCAGAAATGAAATAGACGGGGTTGGGGTGCATGAGAAGGCTCGCTTGCTGTGAATGGGGGGCGGCAGTTGTCGCCGTGGCTAAAGCTAAAGGGTTGTGCAGGCGAGGAGTGGTACTTATCTAGGGACAAGGTGAATGAGAAGGGGGGCGTTGTGACAAGGCGCTGAACCGTATAGCCTCCACTTTGATGCCCGAGATGACGATTTCATGGCGATTGACCGTTTCGGGCGTATAAACACACTGCATCCGCCGTTCAGGCTGGATATAATGGCGCCCTTTGCCGTCGTTTCGTCGATGCGACGTATCAGCCCAAACGGCCGCCGTTTCCGTGGAAGAACCTATGAAAAGCGCAGAAATCCGTGAAGCCTTCCTTCGCTTCTTCGAAGAGCAGGGACATACCCGAGTCGCCTCCAGTTCGCTGATCCCGAACAACGACCCGACCCTGCTGTTCACCAACGCAGGCATGAACCAGTTCAAGGACTGCTTCCTCGGTGCGGAGAAGCGCGCCTACACGCGTGCTGTCAGCAGCCAGAAGTGCGTGCGTGCCGGTGGCAAGCACAACGACCTGGAAAACGTCGGTTACACCGCGCGTCACCATACCTTCTTCGAAATGCTGGGCAACTTCAGCTTCGGCGACTATTTCAAGCGCGACGCCATTACCTTCGCCTGGACCTTCCTGACGTCTGAGCAGTGGCTGAACCTGCCCAAGGAAAAGCTCTGGGTCACCGTCTACGCCACCGACGACGAAGCCTACGACATCTGGACCAAGGAAGTCGGCGTGCCGGCCGAGCGCATGGTGCGCATTGGCGATAACAAGGGCGCCCCGTACGCCTCCGACAACTTCTGGACCATGGGCGATACCGGCCCGTGCGGCCCGTGCACCGAGATCTTCTACGATCACGGCCCGGATATCTGGGGTGGCCCACCTGGCTCGCCAGAAGAAGACGGTGACCGCTACATCGAGATCTGGAACAACGTCTTCATGCAGTTCAACCGCACTGCCGACGGTGTGTTGCACCCGCTGCCAGCGCCGTCGGTGGACACTGGCATGGGCCTGGAGCGTGTCAGCGCCGTGCTGCAGCACGTGCATTCGAACTACGAGATCGACCTGTTCCAGAACCTGCTGGCTGCCGCAGCCAAGGCCATCGGTTGCAGCAATGACGGCCAGGCCTCGCTGAAAGTGGTCGCCGACCACATCCGTTCGTGCGGCTTCCTGATTGCCGACGGCGTGCTGCCGTCCAACGAAGGCCGTGGCTACGTGCTGCGCCGCATCATTCGCCGCGCTTGCCGTCACGGCAACAAGCTGGGCGCCAAGGGCAGCTTCTTCTACCAGATCGTTGCCGCACTGGCCGCTGAAATGGGCGAAGCCTTCCCGGAGCTGAAGAGCCAGCAAGCGCACATCGAGCGCGTGCTCAAGGCCGAAGAAGAGCAGTTCGCCAAGACCCTGGAACAGGGCCTGCGTATCCTCGAGCAAGACCTGGCCCAGCTGAAAGGCGACGTGGTACCGGGCGACGTGGTGTTCAAGCTGTACGACACCTATGGCTTCCCGATGGACCTGACTGCCGACATCGCTCGTGAGCGTGAGCTGACCATCGACGAAGCCGGCTTCGAGCGTGAAATGGACGCCCAGCGTGAGCGCGCCCGCTCCGCCAGCGCCTTCGGCATGGATTACAACAGCCTGGTCAAGGTCGACAGCGCCACCGAGTTCCTCGGTTACGACGCCACCGAGGGCCAGGGCAAGATCATCGCCCTGTACAAGGACGGCCAATCCGTTGACCAGCTGGGTGAAGGCGAGCAGGGCGTTGTGGTGCTCGACCGCACGCCGTTCTACGCCGAGTCCGGTGGTCAGGTCGGTGACAGCGGCTTCCTGCAGGCGGGTGCTGCACGCTTCGACGTGCGTGATACCACCAAGACCGGCGGCGCCTTCCTGCACCATGGCGTGGTGGCCAGCGGTGCGCTGCTGATCGGTTCGCCAGTCGAGGCCAAGGTCGATGCCGACGTACAGCACGCCACCTCGTTGAATCACTCCGCCACCCACCTGCTGCACGAAGCATTGCGCCAGGTACTGGGCGAGCACGTACAGCAGAAGGGCTCGCTGGTCGACAGCCAGCGCCTGCGTTTCGACTTCAGCCACTTCGAAGCGGTGAAGCCGGAGCAGATCAAGCAGCTGGAAGACATCGTCAACCGCGAGATTCGCAAGAACACCCCGGTTGAAACCGAACTGACCGACATCGAAACTGCCAAGGCCAAAGGCGCAATGGCGCTGTTCGGTGAGAAATACGGCGACACCGTGCGTGTGCTGAGCATGGGCGGTGATTTTTCGGTGGAATTGTGCGGCGGTATCCACGCCAAGCGCACCGGTGACATCAGCCTGTTCAAGATCATCAGCGAAGGCGGCGTAGCCTCTGGCGTGCGCCGTATCGAAGCCGTAACCGGTGCCGCTGCGCTGGCCTACCTGAACGCTGCCGAAGAGCAGGTCAAGGAAGCCGCGCAACTGGTCAAGGGTAACCGCGACAACCTGATCGACAAGCTGTCGGCTGTGCTTGAGCGCAACCGCCAGCTGGAGAAGCAGCTGGAACAGCTGCAGGCCAAGGCCGCCAGCGCCGCCGGGGACGATCTCTCCAACGCGGCCGTTGAGGTCAAGGGTGCCAAGGTCCTCGCCGCCCGCCTGGATGGGCAGGATGGCAAGGCTCTGCTGGCCCTGGTCGATCAGCTGAAGAACAAGCTCGGCCACGCAGTGATCCTGCTGGGCAGCGAGCATGAGGGCAAGGTTGTGCTGGTGGCCGGCGTGACCAAGGACCTCTCCAGCCAACTCAAGGCTGGCGATCTGATGAAACAAGCCGCTGCGGCGGTGGGTGGCAAGGGCGGTGGCCGTCCGGACATGGCCCAGGGTGGTGGCGTCGACGTCGCTGCCCTGGACCAGGCCCTGGCGCTGGCCGTGCCATTCGCAGAGCAGGGACTTTGAGATGAACGGGGGGATGGTCTAGTGGCCACACAGGCCACTCCCGTCCACCTCTTCATGTTGGATTGTTTTTTGGGGCCCTGTATGGGCTGAGGCACCATTGAAATGGCGTTGATCGTACAGAAATTTGGCGGCACCTCTGTCGGTTCCATCGAGCGGATCGAGCAGGTAGCCGAAAAGGTCAAGAAACACCGTGAAGCGGGCGACGACCTGGTGGTTGTGCTGTCGGCCATGAGCGGTGAAACCAATCGCCTGATCGACCTGGCCAAGCAGATCACCGATCAGCCGGTTCCTCGTGAACTGGACGTGATCGTGTCGACGGGTGAGCAGGTCACTATTGCCCTGCTGACCATGGCCTTGATCAAGCGTGGTGTGCCAGCGGTGTCCTACACCGGCAACCAGGTGCGTATCCTCACCGACAGCTCGCACAACAAGGCGCGCATTCTGCAAATCGACGACCAGAAGATTCGTGCCGACCTCAAGGAAGGCCGCGTGGTCGTGGTTGCAGGCTTCCAGGGTGTCGACGAGCACGGCAGCATCACTACCCTGGGGCGTGGTGGCTCCGATACCACCGGCGTGGCCCTGGCGGCGGCGCTGAAGGCTGATGAGTGCCAGATCTACACTGATGTCGATGGCGTCTACACCACCGACCCGCGCGTCGTGCCACAGGCTCGTCGTCTGGAGAAGATCACCTTCGAAGAGATGCTGGAAATGGCCAGCCTCGGTTCCAAGGTGCTGCAGATCCGTTCGGTGGAGTTCGCCGGCAAGTACAACGTTCCGCTGCGCGTGCTGCACAGCTTCAAGGAGGGTCCGGGTACCCTCATTACCATTGATGAAGAGGAATCCATGGAACAGCCGATCATTTCCGGTATCGCCTTCAACCGTGATGAAGCAAAGCTGACCATTCGCGGCGTGCCGGATACCCCGGGCGTGGCCTTCAAGATCCTCGGCCCGATCAGCGCTTCGAACATCGAAGTCGACATGATCGTGCAGAACGTTGCTCACGATAACACCACCGACTTCACCTTCACCGTGCACCGCAACGAGTACGAGAAGGCGCAGAGCGTGCTGGAAAACACCGCGCGCGAAATCGGTGCCCGTGAAGTGATCGGCGACACCAAGATCGCCAAGGTCTCGATCGTTGGCGTCGGCATGCGTTCGCATGCCGGTGTTGCCAGCTGCATGTTCGAAGCCCTGGCCAAGGAGAGCATCAACATCCAGATGATTTCCACTTCCGAGATCAAGGTTTCTGTGGTGCTCGAAGAGAAGTACCTGGAGCTGGCCGTACGCGCGCTGCATACCGCGTTCGATCTGGATGCTCCTGCCCGACAGGGCGAGTAAGGCGCTGCCTGGAAGGGCGCGGCTTGCCGCGCCCTTCGCGTTTCTGCTCGCCGCGCAGGTCCTGTCCTGCCTTGTGCGGCGAGTAACCGGGGCCATGGTCGTCGTCCGCGACCCGGGCCCGATATCCAAGACTGTTACCCCTGAATGTTTTGCGTAAGGAGAAAGCTATGTTGATTCTGACTCGTCGGTGCGCCGAGAGCCTGATCATTGGAGACGGCGAGATCACCGTGACGGTGCTTGGCGTCAAAGGCAACCAGGTGCGTATTGGCGTGAGCGCCCCGAAAGAAGTGGCAGTTCACCGCGAGGAAATCTACCTGCGGATCAAGAAGGAGAAGGATGAAGAGCCAAGCCTTTAATTTTTTTGAAGTTTTTTTCAAAAAAAGGGTTGCAAAGGTGAAAGAGGTTCTTTAATATTCGCCTCGTGTTGCGGTGAGGTGGCCGAGTGGCCGAAGGCGCTCCCCTGCTAAGGGAGTATACCTCATAAGGGTATCGGGGGTTCGAATCCCCCCTTCACCGCCATTATTTGCGTAGGGCGCTGTAAACGGTAGGAGCGCTAAGTAGTTATTTTATAACGAAAAGCTTCTTGCAAAAATGTTTCAGCGACCTATAATGCGCGGCAAGACACGGACTCATAGCTCAGCTGGATAGAGTACTCGGCTACGAACCGAGCGGTCGCAGGTTCGAATCCTGCTGAGTCCGCCACTTTTGAAGTGGCTTTGTTTGCAAGGCTGCTTCAATCAACCAGCGGTATCTGGTCTAAAACTGCCAATCGCGGACTCATAGCTCAGCTGGATAGAGTACTCGGCTACGAACCGAGCGGTCGCAGGTTCGAATCCTGCTGAGTCCGCCACTTTCTTGAAGTGGTTCTGCTTGCAAAGCCATTTCAGTCAGCCAGCGGTAATCTGGTTTAAAACTGCCAATCGCGGACTCATAGCTCAGCTGGATAGAGTACTCGGCTACGAACCGAGCGGTCGCAGGTTCGAATCCTGCTGAGTCCGCCACTTTTTGAAGTGGTTTTGCTTGCAAAGCCATTTCAGTCAACCAGTGGTAATCTGGTCTAAAACTACCACCACGGACTCATAGCTCAGCTGGATAGAGTACTCGGCTACGAACCGAGCGGTCGCAGGTTCGAATCCTGCTGAGTCCGCCACACCCCATCAGAAAGCCCGCTCAATAGAGCGGGCTTTTTGTTTGTGCGTCAATGAATTCTTGAGCCTGTCGATCTACGCTCTTCTGTAATGATTGCGGTGTAGTCTGGCGCCGCTGAGCGGCCTCAAAAATCAAATGTGCTTTCTCATCCAAAACAACCGTCGCACTGATAGCTTCGAGCGTTGTCCCAGCTTTATCACGCAAACGATTGTTCTGGCCAAAAATTTAAGCGATCTGACAGCTTTAGCAGTGTATGATTGCGCCCGTCAGCCCCGCCGGGGCTTGTGGAAAACCACCATGGACTTACCCAGTAGTTACTCGCTAACACGATTCATACAGAAAGATCTGACCGATTGATTCCCTCGGCGTGCTCCGCTGCTGGGAGTGGAGTTCGCCTATGACCGAAGTAGAAGTTAAAAAAGCGCAAGAAAGCCTGCAGGATCGCCTGGCCCAGGTGGTCGAACTGCTGCATCGTCAGCGCATGGTCGAAGACCTGACCCATCGCCAGGAAGGCGCGCACAACGACCTGGTAGAAAACCTGGTCCACCGCCAGAACCTCGTCGAGCTGCAGCGCAAGCTCGATGACCTGCACCCCGCCGACATCGCCTACATCCTCGAAGCCTTGCCCCTGGAAGATCGCCTGACGGTCTGGCAGTTGGTGCGCTCGGAGCGCGATGGCGACATCCTGCTGGAAGTTTCCGATTCGGTTCGCCAATCGCTGATCGCCGACATGGACGATCACGAGCTGCTGGCTGCCGCCAAGGAGATGGACGCCGACGAACTGGCCGACCTCGCCCCAGAGCTGCCGCGTGACGTTGTTCACGAGCTGATGGAAACCCTCGATGCCCAGCAGCGCGAGCGGGTGCGTTCGGCGCTGAGCTATGACGAGGAGCAGGTCGGTGCGCTGATGGACTTCGAGATGGTCACCATCCGCGAAGACGTCAGCCTGGAAGTGGTGCTTCGCTACCTGCGCCGCCTGAAAGAATTGCCGAACCACACCGACAAATTGTTCGTGGTCGATTACGACGGCATCCTCAAGGGGGTGTTGCCGATCAAGCGCCTGCTGGTCAACGACCCGGAGAAGAAGGTGGCGGAGGTCATGGCGACCGACCCTGTCTCCTTCCAGCCCGAGGAAGATGCCTACGATGCAGCGCAGGCTTTCGAGCGTTATGACCTGGTATCCGCCCCAGTGGTGGACAAGAGCGAACGCCTGATCGGCCGTCTGACCATCGACGAAATGGTTGACCTGATCCGCGAGGAAAGCGAGAGCGAAGTCCTCAACATGGCGGGTCTGCGTGAAGAGGAAGATATTTTCGCCTCGGTCTGGCGTTCGTTCCGCAACCGTTGGGCGTGGCTGGCCATCAATCTGATTACCGCGTTCGTTGCTTCGCGAGTGATCGGGTTGTTCGAAGGTTCGATTGAAAAGCTGGTGGCGTTGGCTGCGTTGATGCCGATCGTTGCGGGTATTGGTGGCAACTCTGGTAACCAGACCATCACCATGATCGTCCGCGCCATGGCCCTGGACCAAGTGTCGCCAGGCAATACCAGTCGCTTGATGCGCAAGGAATTGGCGGTGTCGCTGATCAACGGCCTGGTTTGGGGCGGCGTGATTGGTGCGGTGGCTTTCTGGCTATATGGCAGCTGGTCGCTGGGGGTGGTGATGACCGCGGCGATGACCTTGAACTTGTTATTGGCGGCGCTGATGGGCGTGCTGATCCCGATGACATTGGCCCGCCTGGGGCGCGACCCTGCGATGGGGGCGAGCGTGATGATCACTGCTGTGACCGACAGCGGTGGTTTCTTCATCTTCCTTGGGCTGGCCACGCTGTTCCTGTTGTAAGCCGATCCGCCCTGTGGGAACAATTCCGCAGGGTAGTGGCCTTGCTGCCAGTCAGACGCCCACAAAAAAGCCAGCTTACGCTGGCTTTTTCGTATTCGCTGCAGCCCTCAGGAGGCGTCTGCGGCCATTTCCACATCGTGAGCGATGAGGGCGACCAGAGCGTTCTGCTGGCGGTGGGACAGTTGGCGGAAACGCTGCAGCAACTCGCGCTCATGCAGGGACAGTTCAGGGCTGTCCAGGCGCATGCTCAGTTCGTCACCCAGCGCACCTTCCTGGATAAGGCTCTGTTCCAGGCGTGCAATGATCTCGGAGTTCATGCTGCGGTGGTGGTTGCGCGCTACCTCGGCAATGCGCTCACGCATTCCGTCTGGCAGGCGGACGACGAACTTGTCAGCAGTGCGGCTCGAATAAATAGCCTGTTTCATTGGGCGCATATAAATTGACCAGAGTTTGGTTCAGGGGAAGCGGTTCTCAAATTGGCCGCACGGGATGGAAGTACGACCGTGGCGACGACAAAATGTTCAACCGCCAGTGAAAAATGGATGCTCATCTTGCCTCAAGGTCGCCGTTTGCTTGGCGTCAATTATGTGACAAATAGTGATCCGGATAAAGGCTTTATGCCAGTACCAATTATCAGAAATGAGCACTGGTTTGAAAAGTTTTACATGCTCTGGCTAGCCTGGCCGTCAGTCTTTTGCCGTCAACAATCGGTAAAACGCAGAAAAATGCCCGGAAAAGCCCTAGAATGCGCCGGTTCCCTCCATAGAGCATAGTGGCTATGCAACATGACGCAAGCGACCGCCGATCAGGGACGGGCCGGTTGATATTTCTGGTTGGGCCGTCGGGTTCCGGGAAAGATTCCCTGATCGACGCTTCGCGTGAGCAACTGGCCGCCGCCGGGGTAGAAATTGCCCGCCGGGTCATCACCCGTTCGGCCGAAGCCAAAGGCGAAGCTGCCCAAGGGGTCACGCCTGAGCAGTTTGATACCTTGCGTGCGCAGGGTGCGTTTGCCATGCACTGGCGGGCCAATGGTCTGGACTATGGCATACCCCGGCAGGTGGACCAGTGGTTGGCGGCGGGGAGGGCGGTGCTGGTGAATGGCTCGCGGGCTTATCTGCCAGAGGCCCGTCAGCGCTATCCGGATTTGTTGGCCGTGTTGGTCGAGGTCAAGCCTGAGGTGCTGCGCCAGCGCTTGCTGGCCCGGGGCCGGGAAACCGCAGAAGAAGTGGAGCAGCGCCTGGCGCGCAGCGCACGCTTGCAAGCTGCAGCCGACCCGTCGGTGCATGTGCTGGATAATTCTTCCACACTGGAGGCGGCGGTCGCCGCATTCGTTTCGCTGCTTCGCGATCAGGGCGTGCTACCGCGGGGATAGCAGCCGCAGAAAAGGATTACGCGAAAAAGCCCAGTTCAGGCATGACAAACGCCAGCATGCTGGTTAACATGCTGGCCATCCCGCTGTGCAGCGCTCGCTGCCGGTCGTAGCGTCTCAGTAGCTCAATTGGATAGAGCATCCCCCTCCTAAGGGGAAGGTTGCAGGTTCAATTCCTGCCTGGGACGCCATTCTCGTCATTCCCATGATTGTCTCCGTCGTCTTCGTTGCCGCCGTGCTGCTGTTGACAGCATCTGCGCTTGGCCAGCGCTGTCATGCATCACCTTCGTGGGCTAACGCCGCGCTAGATGCCAGCCGGTGGCGCATCAGGAAGTACCCCGCCACCACCAGCAGTACCGTCAGCACCGTGAACCAGAACTGGAAACGCGATGCCGGGTCGAACGCCTGGGTGCCGATGACTGCCAGCAAGGCGAACAGCGCAATGATATTGGTATAGGGGAACAGCCAGGCACGGAAGGCGTTTGGGGCGACCGCTTCGTGGCGGGTTTTCATGCGCATGGCCACGTGGGCGATGATGATGAAGATCCATACGACCATGACCAGGCTGCCGGTACTCTTGGCCAAGGTCATGAACAAGTCGCCGCCACTGACAAAGTGCACGGTCAGGATCATCGTGCAGATCGACAGGCTCAGCAGCAGTGCATTGATCGGTACGCCCTTGGCACTGGTGCGCGAGAAGAGCTTGGGCGCGTGACCGCGCTGGCTCAGCGAGAACAGCATGCGCGAGTTGGAGAACATGAACGAGTTCATCACCGACATGAACGAGACGAACAGCACCAGTTTCATGGCCACTGCCGCACCACCGAACCCGGCCAGGCTGAACAGCGAAACATAGGGCGAGGCCAGGTTGGCCTTGTCGGTCCAGGGCAGGCAAAGGATCAGGATCGACACAGAACCTACGTAGAACAGCATCACCCGCAGGATCACGCTCTTGATCGCGCGGATCACGTTTTGTCGCGGGTTCTCTGACTCACCCGCGGCCACGGCGGCAATTTCGCTGCCCCCCAGGGAGAAAATCACCACGATAACGCCGGCCATCACCGGTGACAGGCCGTTGGGCATGAAGCCGTCATGGGCGGTGAGGTTGATCAGGCCGGGGGCGGGAATCTCACTGTGCAGGCCGAGCAGGATCGAGACGCCCAGCAGCATGAAGATGAGGATGGTGGCGACCTTCATCGCGGCCAGCCAATACTCTACTTCGGCAAACGAACGCACCGAGTAGGCGTTGCTGGCCATGAGTGTCACCAGCATCAGGAAGGCGCCTGCCCAGATCGGTAGCC
Organism: Pseudomonas sp. YQ_6; assembly: GCF_043103245.1. Taxonomy (NCBI): domain Bacteria; kingdom Pseudomonadati; phylum Pseudomonadota; class Gammaproteobacteria; order Pseudomonadales; family Pseudomonadaceae; genus Pseudomonas; species Pseudomonas sp. YQ_6. Next base: position 8,337 of record NZ_JBICJR010000058.1, on the reverse strand, counting down.
AGGGCAGGAAGTCATGCAGGATGGCGCCCAGCAATACCGCTTCCAGGGTGATGGTCATCATCGACTTGAACCAGTACAGCCAGCCGACCGCAAACCCTGCCCAGTCGCCGAGGTAGGTGTTGGCGTAGGTCGAGAACGACCCTGCATCCGGGTTGCGGCAGGCCATTTCACCCAGCATGAACATGACCAGGGTGACCACCAGGCCACCAATGAAATACGACAGTATGGCCGCGGGCCCTGCCGATGCGATCAGTGAGCCCGAGCCCATGAACAGCCCTGCACCGATCACCCCACCCAGGGCGATCATGGTGATATGCCGCTGCTTGAGGCTTTGCTTCAAACCGTGTGATTGCATTTCCTTGTCCTCTCTTATTTTAGGGGGGATCCGGCATCGTTCCCCTACGCAGGCATCGTCATGCGCCTGCGTCCACGCGTGGCAAATAGCTACCAGCCTGCCACCCTGGACAATAAGGCCAAGGACCTCAAACGAATTCTCTGCACAACATCCTGCCTATTTTTCCTGAGACCGGTCATGGCGCCGGTAGTGGTGCAGTTGACGAAGCCATGCACCACCTGAACATCGACGCCACCGGACGTCTTCAAACCGTTCAGGCTGGGGCGCCTTGGACGATCCGCGGCGCTCTCCTTACCGGCCGCTGCCACCCCCTCATACCGGGCGTGCCGCTTGTTGCTCTTCATCCAGGCCGCCGTCCACTTTGGCGATCTGCTCTTGCGCTTTCTCCTCGATCTTGCGCTCGATGTCATCTTTCATGCGCTGGGCGATCAACTCGTCGACCTTTGCTTTCAATTCTGGCGGCAGGGCGTCGTACTCTTCTTCGGTCAGGCCTATTTCACGCAGCAGTTTTTCCTTGATCATCTCGCCGGGCGACTTGGACATGAAGTCTTGAAACTCCTGCCGGGCAGTCTTGGGCGGCAGTGGTTCTCCGATGACCGGCTCGGTGGTCGCAGAACCCAGGTTTTGCAGCATCACCTTGAATTTGGCAAAGGCTTCTGCACGAGCATCCTCAGCGTTTTGCTGAGCGGTACTGCCCCCGCTCTGTTGTTGGCTCGCCGTGTTGGCGGTGGTTATTGGCGTGCGCAGCGGTGCAATCTGGGCCACTGTCTGCTCATCGCTGGTGTACCGAGGCTGGTGGAGTGTGGGCTGCCAGCTGACGCCGTTTGGGGCGATTATCATGTTTCCTCCTTGGAAATCTCGTTGGCAGGTACCAAGCGCAAAAGCCATGCCAGCGCTGTGCCGGTCGAAATCAGGGCGTTGGCGCTATTTCGGTTGCACTCGGGTGGGCATATGCTTGCCCGTGATAGGCATCATCTTGCCGCTCGCGGCAATCAACACCACTGTCGGCAGCCCCTTGATCGGAGCGCAGTTGCTGGGCATCAGGGAGAGCGTCCATGAGTCAAGACACCAGGCCGGTACCTGCCGGCTTCAGTGAACAGCAGTTGCACACCTTGTTCGATTTGATCAGCGATGGCATCTGGGACTGGAATGCCAATACCGGTTACGTTTATCGCAACCCGGGCTGGTACAGCATGCTGGGCTATGCCAGCCACTCCATGGCCAACTCGGTATTTACCTGGGAAAGCGTGATCCATCCCGAAGACTACCCACGGGTAATGGCCCATTTCGAGGCCTATATCAATCACCGCAACGAGCGCTACCGCATTGAATACCGTTGCCGTTGTCAGGACGGCAGCTACATCTGGATCGAAGACAGCGGCTACATCATCGCGCATAACGAGGACGGTTCCGTAGCGCGCATGCTGGGTGCGCACCGCAATATCGACGCTGGCAAGCGTTTGGTGTCTCAACTGGAACAGAAGAACCAGTCGCTGGAGTTTCAGGTGGCCGAACGCACCCGTGAGTTGTCCTGGGTGAACCAGCAGTTGCAGCGGCAACTGGACGAAAACCGTGAATTGGCCGAACGCGATGCGTTGACCCGTGTCGCCAACCGTTACCGACTGGAGAGTGCGTTGCAGCTGGAGTGCCAGCGCGCCCAGCGCTTCCGTCAGCCGTTGTCGCTGATTGCGATGGACATGGATGATTTCAAGCCGATCAACGACCGCTACGGTCACGCCCGTGGCGATGCGGCGCTGGTCCGGGTGGCCGAAAGCCTGCGCACCTGCTTGCGCGAACTGGACCTGCTGGCGCGCTGGGGCGGCGACGAGTTCGTCATCGTGCTGCCGCAGACCGCGCTGGGGGAGGCGCTGGATGTGGCGGCGCGCTTGCGTCAGGTGCTGGAGCAGGTGGAGCCGGTGGGTGATTGCAGGCTGACCATGAGCTATGGCGTGGTGCAATGGCGGGAAGGGGAGGACCAGCACGCGCTGCTGGCGCGTGCCGACAAGGCACTCTACAGGGCCAAGGGTACAGGCAAGAACGCAATTGCCGAGTAGCTAGTGTGGTGTTTCACAAATAACGACCATAACTCGCGGCGCTTTTTGCGCTCATGCGGCGTTGTCGCTCCTCGCCGTAGCTGGGCTACGACTCGTCGCGACGCCTTGCCTGAGCGCAAAAATCGCTCGCGAGTTATTGGCCGTATTTGCAAAACACCACACTAGCCCATCAAAGAGCGTGCGGTTTTCTGAAGGCTTAGATGGCCTGAATGAAAAAAGACCCGCAGCGCCTCTCGGCGCAGCGGGCCAAATCGGCCTCGGCCGCTTCAGTGTCAGATATGCAAGGCGTGGCCCAGGGCGCGCAGTGCGGCTTCCTGTACCGCTTCACCCAGCGTTGGGTGGGCATGAATGGTGCCGGCCACATCTTCCAGGCGCGCGCCCATCTCCAGCGATTGGGCAAACGCGGTGGACAGTTCGGAAACCGCCACGCCAACCGCCTGCCAGCCCAGGATCAAGTGGTTGTCGCGCCGCGCCACCACGCGCACAAAACCGCTTTTCGATTCCAGGCTCATGGCCCGGCCGTTGGCGGCAAACGGGAACTGCGCGACGATGCAGTCCAGGCCCTGCTGGCTGGCTTGTTCCGGGGTCTTGCCGACCACCACCACTTCCGGGTCGGTAAAGCACACGGCGGCAATCGCTGCCGGCTCGAAGCGTCGGGCCTTGCCGGCGATGATTTCGGCGACCATCTCGCCCTGGGCCATGGCCCGGTGCGCCAGCATCGGTTCGCCAGCGACGTCGCCGATGGCCCAGACGTTGTGCATGCTGGTGTGACAGCGCTCGTCGATGGCAATGGCGGCGCCGTTCATCTTCAGGTCCAGGCACTCCAGGTTGAAGCCCTTGGTGCGTGGCCGGCGGCCCACGGCCACCAGTACCTGATCGGCCTCAAGACGCAGTTGCCCACCCTTGCCGTCGCTGGCCAGCAGGCAGCCATTTTCGTAGCCCTCGACGCTGTGGCCCAGGTGCAACGCTATGCCCAGTTTCTTAAGCGACTCGGCCACCGGGACGGTCAATTCGCTGTCGTAGGTCGGCAGGATGCGCTCACGCGCTTCCACCACGCTCACCTGTGCACCCAGCTTGCGATAGGCAATGCCCAGCTCCAGGCCAATATAGCCACCGCCGACCACTACCAGGTGTTGCGGCAGGGTTTTCGGCGCCAGGGCTTCGGTCGAGGAAATCACCGGGCCACCCAGCGGCAGCATAGGCAGTTCGACACTGCTGGAACCGGTCGCCAGCAACAGATGCTCGCACTGGATACGCTGGCCATCGACCTCGACCTGCTTGCCGTCCAGTACCTTGGCCCAGCCATGCACCACTTTCACCCCGTGCTTTTTCAGCAGGGCGGCAACACCGGTGGTCAGACGGTCGACAATGCCGTCCTTCCAGGTGACGCTCTGGCCGATGTCCAGGCGCGGCGAAGCCACGCTGATGCCCAGCGGCGAGGGTTCGGTAAAGCGCGAGGCCTGGTGAAACTGCTCGGCCACGTGGATCAGCGCCTTGGACGGGATGCAGCCGATGTTCAGGCAGGTGCCGCCCAGTGCCTGGCCTTCCACCAGTACGGTAGGAATGCCCAGTTGCCCGGCGCGGATGGCTGCTACATAGCCGCCAGGGCCGCCGCCGATGATCAACAGGGTTGTCTGGATAATCTGTTGCATGCTCACTCCACGAACAGGCAGGCGGGTTGTTCGAGCAGGCCACGCACGGCCTGGATGAACAGGGCGGCGTCCATGCCATCGACCACGCGGTGGTCGAACGAGCTGGACAGGTTCATCATCTTGCGCACGACGATCTGGCCGTCGATCACCACTGGCCGTTCGACCATGCGGTTGACCCCGACGATTGCCACTTCCGGGGTGTTGACCACGGGCGTGCTGACAATGCCACCCAAGGCGCCAAGGCTGGTCAGGGTGATGGTCGAGCCGGACAGCTCTTCACGGCTGGCCTTGTTGTTACGTGCAGCGTTGGCCAGGCGAGAAATCTCGCCGGCATTGGCCCACAGGCTGCCCGCTTCGGCGTGGCGAAGCACGGGTACCATCAGGCCGTTGTCACCTTGGGTGGCAATACCCACATGCACCGCGCCATGGCGGGTGATGATCTGCGCTTCGTCGTCGTAGGTCGCGTTGATCTGCGGGAAGTCACGCAGCGCCACCACCAGGGCGCGCACGAGGAATGGCAGCAAGGTCAGCTTGCCGCGGCTGTCGCCGTGCTTGCTGTTGAGTTGCTGGCGCAGGGCTTCCAGGGCGGTGACGTCGATTTCCTCGACATAACTGAAGTGCGCGACCCGGCGTTTGGCGTCCTGCATGCGCTGGGCGATCTTGCGGCGCAGGCCGATCACCGGCACCTGCTCGCTGTCGGTGCGCTTGGCATAACCATCAGGTGCTTGCCCGGCATTGCTTTGCGGCTTGCTCATGAAGGCGTCGAGGTCTTCGTGCAGAATGCGCCCGGCCGGGCCGCTACCATGCACATAACGCAGTTCGATACCGGCGTCCAGGGCGCGTTTGCGCACGGCCGGCGAGGCCAGTGGCTTGTCGCCCGGCTGGCGCGGCACGATGGGCGCAGCGTCGTGGTTGGCGGGCGCCTGGTACGCGGCGGGTTTTACGTCTTTCTGCGGTTCCGGCTTGGCTGCAATGGGGGCAGCCGGGGCCTCTACCGGTTTTGGCTGAGGCACATCCACATGGTTGCCGCTGCCTTCCACTTCGATGCGGATCAGTTCGCTACCGACCGCCATCACTTCCCCGGGCTGGCCACCCAGGGCCAACACCTTGCCGCTGACCGGCGAGGGGATTTCCACGGTGGCCTTGTCGGTCATGACGTCGGCCACCACCTGGTCCTCGGCGATGATGTCGCCGACTTTGACGAACCATTCCACCAACTCGACCTGCGCGATGCCTTCGCCAATGTCCGGCATCTTGATGACGTGCGTGCCCATTCAGACCTCCATGACCTTTTTCAGTGCCGCACCTACCCGCGAAGGGCCGGGGAAGTAAGCCCATTCCTGTGCGTGAGGGTAGGGGGTGTCCCAGCCGGTGACGCGTTCGATCGGCGCCTCCAGGTGGTGGAAGCAGTGCTCCTGCACCAGCGACACCAGCTCGGCACCGAAGCCGCAGGTGCGGGTGGCCTCGTGCACCACCACGCAACGGCCGGTCTTCTTCACCGACTCGACGATGGTATCCAGGTCCAGCGGCCACAGGCTGCGCAGGTCGATCACTTCGGCATCGACGCCGCTTTCTTCGGCGGCCACCTGGGCCACGTACACCGTGGTGCCGTAGGTCAGCACGGTCACGTCATTGCCAGGGCGGGTAATGGCGGCCTTGTCCAGCGGTACGGTGTAATAGCCGTCGGGCACGGCGCTGTGCGGATGCTTCGACCACGGTGTTACCGGGCGGTCGTGGTGGCCATCGAACGGGCCGTTGTACAGGCGTTTGGGCTCCAGGAAAATTACCGGGTCGTCGCATTCGATCGAGGCAATCAACAGGCCTTTGGCGTCATAAGGGTTGGACGGCATCACGGTGCGCAGGCCGCACACCTGGGTGAACATCGCTTCCGGGCTCTGGCTGTGAGTCTGGCCGCCATAGATGCCGCCGCCGCAAGGCATGCGCAGGGTCAGCGGGGCAATGAATTCGCCGGCCGAACGGTAACGCAGGCGTGCCAGCTCGGAGACGATCTGGTCGGAGGCCGGGTAGAAGTAGTCGGCGAACTGGATCTCCACCACCGGGCGCAGGCCATAGGCACCCATGCCCACGGCGGTACCGACGATGCCGCTCTCGGAGATGGGCGCGTCGAACACGCGCGATTTGCCGTACTTGTTCTGCAGGCCTTCGGTGCAGCGGAACACGCCGCCGAAGTAACCGACGTCCTGGCCGTACACCACCACATTGTCGTCGCGCTCAAGCATGACATCCATGGCCGAGCGCAGGGCCTGGATCATGGTCATGGTAGTGGTGGCCATGGCGGTTTCCGGGTTGATGCTGTTGTTGTGGTCGTTCATCTCAAACCCCCAGTTCCTGGCGTTGACGGCGCAGGTGTTCGGGCATCTCCTTGTACACATCCTCGAACATCGAGGCGGCGCTCGGGATGTGCCCGTTGGCCAGGGTGCCGTACTGCTCGGCTTCTTTCTGTGCGGCAATCACCGCAGCTTCGAGCTCGGCCGTGACGGCCTGGTGTTCTTCCTCGGACCAGTGGCCGATCTTGATCAGGTGCTGCTTCAGGCGGGCGATCGGGTCACCCAGCGGGAAGTGGCTCCAGTCGTCGGCAGGGCGGTACTTGGAGGGGTCGTCCGACGTCGAGTGCGGGCCGGCACGGTAAGTAACCCACTCGATCAGGCTTGGGCCCAGGCCGCGGCGGGCGCGCTCGGCCGCCCAGCGCGAGGCGGCGTACACGGCGACGAAGTCGTTGCCGTCAACCCGCAGCGAAGCAATACCGCAACCCACGCCACGGCCGGCAAAGGTGGTCGACTCGCCACCGGCGATCGCCTGGAAGGTGGAAATGGCCCACTGGTTGTTGACCACGTTGAGGATGACCGGGGCGCGGTATACGTGGGCAAAGGTGAGGGCGGTGTGGAAGTCCGACTCGGCAGTAGCGCCGTCACCAATCCATGCCGAGGCGATCTTGGTATCGCCCTTGATCGCCGATGCCATGGCCCAGCCGACCGCCTGTACGAACTGGGTCGCCAGGTTGCCGCTGATGGTGAAGAAGCCGGCTTCGCGCACCGAGTACATGATCGGCAACTGGCGGCCCTTGAGGGGGTCGCGCTCGTTGGACAGCAGTTGGCAGATCATCTCGACCAGCGACACGTCGCGGGCCATCAGGATGCTTTGCTGGCGGTAGGTCGGGAAGCACATGTCGGTGCGGTTCAGCGCCAGCGCCTGGCCACTGCCGATGGCTTCTTCGCCCAGGCTTTGCATGTAGAAGGACATCTTCTTCTGGCGCTGGGCGACCACCATGCGGCTGTCGAAGATCCGCGTCTTGAGCATGGCGCGCATGCCTTGACGAAGGACCTGTGGGTCGATGTCTTCGGCCCAGGGGCCTTGCGCATCGCCTTGCTCGTCGAGCACGCGGACCAGGCTGTAGGACAGGTCGGCAGTGTCGGCAGCATCGACATCGATAGCGGGTTTACGGGCTTGACCTGCATCGTTGAGGCGCAGGTAGGAAAAATCGGTCTGGCAGCCTGGCCGGCCGGTGGGCTCGGGCACATGCAAACGCAGGGGGGCGTACTCGTTCATGCTTTTTACGCTCGCTCGGGTATTTGTTTTTGTGAGCTCTGAAGCGGCCGCCGCTGAGTACCGGCTTGTGACTGGTAAGTCAGCGTCACCTACATCTTAGTGGCCCGGCAGGAGAATTTTTCTCTCAAGTTGATTGCCTTTGCCGAGCGAGGCAGATAAACATTCCGCATAAACACAAAAAACCGGTGATTTTGTCTTATGCGCAAACTCGATCGTACTGATATCGGCATTCTCAACAGCCTGCAAGAGAACGCCCGCATCACCAATGCCGAGCTGGCACGCTCGGTGAATCTGTCGCCCACGCCTTGTTTCAACCGGGTGCGGGCCATGGAAGAGCTGGGAGTGATCCGCCAGCAGGTGACCTTGCTGTCGCCTGAGGTGCTGGGGCTGGATGTGAATGTGTTTATCCATGTCAGCCTGGAAAAACAGGTGGAGCAGTCGTTGCACCGCTTTGAAGAAGAGATCGCCGAGCGGCCCGAGGTGATGGAGTGCTACCTGATGACCGGGGACCCGGATTACCTGTTGCGGGTGCTGCTGCCGAGCATCCAGGCGCTGGAGCGGTTTCTCGATTACCTGACGCGCTTGCCGGGCGTGGCCAATATTCGTTCAAGTTTTGCCCTGAAGCAGGTGCGCTACAAGACGGCGTTGCCGTTGCCGGCCAATGGCATGACCTTGCGGGAGTAGGGGTGGCCTGTGCCGGCCTCTTCGC
>NZ_JBICJR010000005.1:0-210881 GCF_043103245.1 Pseudomonas sp. YQ_6 | reverse complement strand
CAGGGTGGACTGCCCCCAAGAAGTTGGATACCAATCCAACTTCTGGGGGGCAGTCCAGGGATCGCGCCAGCTTTTAGAAATTGAGCAAGACAGTTGCTCCCACAACGATTTGCGCAATCTTTTAATTGAACATCTTCTTGAAGAACGCCTGCATATCCGCCCAGGAACGCTCGTCCGCTGCCTTGTTATAGCCAATGTCCGGCCCCCCATGTTCGCCATGGCTCAGCCGATTGGCATCGGGGTTGGTGAACCCGTGCTTGGCCCCTTCAATACTGACGAACTGGTAGTTGACCTTGGCCGCATCCATCTCGGCCTTGAAGGCCTCTACCTGCTGTGGGGTGACCATGCTGTCCGCCGCACCATGCTCGACCAGGATATCGGCCCGCACCACGCCAGGTTTTGCAGGGGTCTGGGTGGCCAGTGCGCCATGGAAGCTCACCACGCCATCGAGCTTTTCTCCCCGGCGTGCGGCATCGAGCACCACCTTGCCGCCAAAACAGTAGCCGACAGCGCCCAGTTGATGCTTGTTCACATTCGGCTGCTTTTTCAACAACTCCAGGCCCGCGTCGAAGCGCGCTGCTGCTGCGGCCGGGTCCTTCATCGCTGCGGCCATGAATGCCTGGGCATCCTGCGGATGCTCGGTGTGCTTGCCATCGCCGTACATGTCGATGGCCAGCGCTTTATAGCCCAGGGCGGCGAGATCTCTCGCACGACGTTTGGCATAGTCGTTCAGGCCCCACCATTCATGCACCACAACGATGCCTGGGCGTTTGCCGTCCAGCGCGTCATCGTAGGCGTAGTAGCCGACGAGGCGGTTGCCATCGTCGTCCTGATAAGGAATTTCACGGGTCACTACCGCCGCTTGGGCGAGGGCGGCGCTGCACATCAGGGTCAGGGCCAGCAGGGCTCGCATGTTCACAACTCCTTGTTTTGCTATCGGTTCGTTCAGCCGGGGTTCAGCCAGGGTTCAGTCGCGGTTCAGGGTGCCCTGATTACTCTAGCTTCCAGACCGAAACAGCGCACCCAACTGGAGTACCCAGCCATGAAAACCTTCAATACCCTGCTTGCCGCCATGGCCGTCTGTGCCGCTGGCATCACCACCGCCCAGGCCGCGGACGACAACTTCGCCAGCCTCACCTACGGCCAGACCAGCGACAAAGTTCGCAAGTCCGGCCTGCTGCAACGCAACACCGACCACCTCAACGCCGACGGTATCATCGGCAAGGACGATACCTGGGGTGTGCGTTTGGGCAAGATCAACGACCAGGGCCGCTACTACATGACCTATGACAACGTCTCTGGCGACCACAGTGGCCTGAAGTTGCGCCAGGAAAACCTGCTTGGCAGCTACGACTTGTTCCTGCCGGTGGGCGATACCACCAAGCTGTTCGGTGGTGGCAGCCTGGGTGTGACCAAGCTTACCCAGGACTCGCCAGGCGCCAGCCGGGACACTGACTACGGTTATGCCTACGGCTTGCAGGCCGGTGTGATCCAGGACATCACCGACAAGGCCTCGGTCGAACTGGGCTACCGTTACCTGCGCACCAATGCCGCGACCGAGGTGGGCGCGCACGGCGGGCCGAAGGATGGCACCCTGCGCCTGACCAGCAGCGCGCAGACCTACCTGGCAGCAAGTTACAAGTTCTGACGAACGAGCCGCGTTATCCTGTACCGGCCTTCGCGGGCACGCCCGCTCCCACGGGTACTGCACAAACCGCTGAAACTGTGCGGTACCTTTGGCTTCTGCAGGTGCTGCACAAGTTTCAGAGACTGTGCGATTGCTGTGGGAGCGGGCATGCCCGCGAATAGGCCGGTACAGGCAATACACATAAGGAGCTGCACATGAAACTGCTGGTGGTCGAGGACGAAGCCCTGCTTCGCCATCACCTCTACACCCGCCTGGGCGAAAGCGGCCATGTGGTCGAGGCGGTCGCTGATGCCGAAGAGGCGCTGTACCAGGCCGAGCAGTACCATTTCGACCTTGCCATCATCGACCTGGGCCTGCCCGGTATCAGCGGCCTGGAGCTGATCACGCGCCTGCGCAGCCAGGACAAGACCTTCCCCATTCTCATCCTCACAGCCCGTGGCAACTGGCAAGACAAGGTCGAGGGCCTGGCCGCCGGTGCCGACGACTATCTGGTCAAGCCGTTCCAGTTCGAGGAGCTTGAAGCACGGCTCAATGCCCTGTTACGCCGCTCCAGTGGTTTCATCCAGTCGACCATCACCGCTGGCCCCTTGGTGCTTGACCTCAACCGCAAGCAGGCCACCCTCGACGAACATGCCTTGGCCCTGACTGCCTATGAATACCGCATCCTCGAATACCTCATGCGCCATCACCAGCAGGTGGTGGCCAAGGATCGCCTGATGGAACAGTTGTACCCAGGTGACGAAGAGCGCGACCCCAATGTCATCGAAGTGCTGGTTGGCCGCCTACGCCGCAAGCTTGAAGGCGAGCGCGGCTTCAAACCCATCGACACGGTGCGCGGCCTGGGCTACCTGTTCACCGAGCGCTGCCGATGATCCGCTCGCTGCGGGTGCGCCTGATGCTGGCCGCCGCAGTGTTGGCGCTGCTGTTCATGCTGGCGCTGCTGCCGGCCTTGCAGAAGGCCTTCAGCCTGGCCCTGCAGGAATCGATCGAGCAGCGTCTGGCCTCGGATGTGACTACGTTGATTTCCGCTGCGCGTATCGAGCATGGCCAGCTGCAGATGCCGACACTGCTGCCGGACGAGCGTTACAACCTGCCCTACACAGGCCTGCTCGGCTATATCTTTGACCGCGACGGTAAACTGGTCTGGCAGTCGCGTGCCACCGCCGACCGGCACATCAACTACCAGCCGCGCTATGACGGGCGCGGCAACGAGTTCGACCGCATTCACCAGTCCGATGGCGAAGAGTTCTTCGTGTACGACGTCGAGATAAAGCTGCTGGGCGGGCAGAGCGCCGCCTACAGCATTGTCGCTCTACAGCCCGTGAGCGAGTACAAGGCCACCCTCAATGGCCTGCGCGAAAAGCTCTACCTGGGGTTCGGCGCTGCATTGCTGGCGCTCATGGTGTTGTTGTGGGCAGGCCTGACCTGGGGGCTGCGCTCGTTGCGACGCCTCAGCCACGAACTGGATGAAGTGGAATCCGGTGCACGTGACGGCCTGAGCGGCGAGCACCCACGCGAGTTGCTGCGCCTGACCCGCTCGCTTAACCGTCTGTTGCGCAGTGAGCGTGAGCAGCGCACGCGCTACCGTGATTCGCTGGACGACCTGGCGCACAGCCTGAAGACGCCGCTGGCAGTGTTGCAGGGTGTGGGTGAAAGCTTGCAGCAGCGCAGCGGCGAGCGCGAGCAGGCGCGGGTGCTGCAAAGCCAGATCGAGCGCATGAGCCAGCAGATCGACTACCAGCTGCAACGCGCCAGTCTGCGCAAGAGTGGCCTGGTACGCCACAGCGTATTGCTGCGGCCGTTGCTCGACAGCCTGTGCAGCACCTTGGCCAAGGTTTACCGGGAAAAACGTGTGGACGTGGTGCTGGAGTTGCCGGACGCGGCGCAGATACCGATGGAGCAGGGCGCGTTGCTGGAAATGCTCGGCAACCTGCTGGAGAACGCCTACCGGCTGAGCCTGGGCCAAGTGCGGGTGAGCCTGGTGAAGGCGCCGGGGTATCTGACCTTGTGCATCGAGGACGACGGGCCGGGCGTGCCCGTCGACCAGCGTGAACGCATTCTGGAGCGTGGGGAGCGGCTGGACAGCCAGCACCCGGGGCAGGGCATCGGCTTGGCAGTGGTCAAGGATATCGTCGACAGCTATGACGCCGAGCTGAGCCTTGGCGATTCACCGCTGGGGGGCGCTGCGTTCAGGATCACCTTCCACCTGGATTGATTCCTAGCCTGTGCCAGCCCGTTCACAGTTCAATCCGCGAATGGGCCGGCACAGGCAATCCACAAAGGGCGGATTTCCGCCATTCCTCCTTGTACAAATTCCGCCATCGGGCGGAAATCCGCCAATCCGTCCCGGGAATATCGCCCTGTCGTTGGGCATTTACTCCTAGCAAATACGGGCTTTGCACCCTTCATGGGCATTTTGGCACCACCCTTGCTATTGATCCTCGCAGAGGCCTGCCCAGGCAGCTCGAACACAACGACAAATCCCTCCAAGTGCAGGAGGGTTAGCGATTCAGGTGCCCCCATCACCCTGGGAAGGGTGAACCGGCACACTTGAGGAAAATTAGCCATGACGACACGTCAGCCGCTGTACAAATCCCTGTATGTCCAGGTGTTGGTCGCCATCACCATCGGCATCCTGCTCGGCCACTACTACCCGGAAACGGGCGTTGCCCTCAAACCCCTGGGTGATGGCTTCGTCAAACTGATCAAGATGGTCATCGCCCCGATCATCTTCTGTACCGTGGTCAGCGGCATTGCCGGCATGCAGAGCATGAAGTCGGTCGGCAAAACCGGCGGCTACGCGTTGCTGTACTTTGAAATCGTCTCCACCATCGCCCTGATCATCGGCCTCGTCGTCGTCAACGTGGTCAAGCCAGGCGCTGGCATGCACATCGACGTCAGCACCCTGAACGCCAGCAGCGTGGCTGCCTACGCCGCCGCCGGCGCGCAGCAGACTACCGTCGGCTTCCTGCTTAACGTCATCCCCAATACGGTCGTCGGCGCCTTCGCCAACGGCGACATCCTGCAAGTGCTGATGTTCTCGGTGCTGTTCGGCTTCGCCCTGCACCGCCTGGGCAGCTACGGCAAGCCGGTACTGGACATGATCGACCGCTTCGCCCACGTCATGTTCAACATCATCAACATGATCATGAAGCTGGCCCCGATCGGCGCTTTCGGCGCCATGGCCTTCACCATTGGCCAGTACGGTGTTGGCTCGCTGGTGCAGCTGGGCTACCTGATGGCCTGCTTCTACATCACCTGCCTGCTGTTCGTGCTGGTGGTGCTGGGCGGTATCTGCCGCGCCCACGGCTTCAGCGTAATCAAGCTGATCCGCTACATCCGTGAAGAACTGCTGATCGTGCTGGGTACTTCGTCCTCGGAGTCGGCTCTGCCACGCATGCTGGCCAAGATGGAGCGCCTGGGTGCCAAGAAATCGGTAGTGGGCCTGGTTATCCCGACTGGCTACTCGTTCAACCTGGACGGTACCTCGATCTACCTGACCATGGCTGCGGTGTTCATCGCTCAGGCCACTGACACCACCATGGACATCACTCACCAGATCACCCTGCTGCTGGTGCTGCTGGTGGCTTCCAAGGGTGCTGCCGGCGTTACCGGTTCGGGCTTCATCGTGCTGGCCGCGACCCTGTCGGCTGTTGGCCACCTGCCGGTTGCCGGCCTGGCGCTGATCCTCGGCATCGACCGCTTCATGTCCGAAGCCCGCGCCCTGACCAACTTGGTAGGCAACGCCGTTGCCACCGTGGTAGTGGCCAAGTGGGTCAAGGAAATGGACAACGACAAGCTGGCTTCGGAACTGGACTCCGGTGGTGCGCCGCTGATCGATACCCGCCCGACGGACGACCTGGGCGTGGCTGAAGGCCCGGCTCGTTGATAGCTGGCTGAAATGAGAAAGGCGACCAAAAGGTCGCCTTTTTCGTGTCTGCGCGGTCCCTTGTGGGAGCGGCCTTGCGTCGCGAAAGGGCTGCGCAAGGCCGCTCCCACACAGGGCGATGCGGTGGCCCTCAGCCCAGTACCACCTCCAACACCCGGATGACGTCCGGCTGCGGGTAATGCCACCTTACTTGCACATCCCAGAACTTCACCCCGTACACCCGCTCGGCCGGTGGTATCTGGTAGGCCGGCCGTGGGTCCTGCGCCAGGCATTGCTCGATCAGCTCCACCAGCGGCTCGCTCAGGCGCAGCGCATGCTCGCGAGCCTGGAGCAGAGCGTTGTCCGTCCACTGTACGGCAATTGCCACCGGCGCTGCGTTGGCCATCTGGTTGCTGGCGCCAGCGATGCTGTCGGCGTAGGGCACATACGGCTTGATGTCCAGCACCGGCGTGCCGTCGAGCAGGTCGATCCCGGACAGCAGCAGGCGCCCGGGCTCCACGCCCTCCAGGCGTACCACCGACTGGCCGATGCCGTTGGGCCGGTGGGTGGCGCGGGTGGCGAACACCCCCATGCTCTTGTTGCCGCCCAGACGCGGAGGCCGCACTTTCAGGCGCGGCTTTTCTTCCAGGGCCTGGTGGAACAGGAACAGCAGCCACACATGGCTGACCTGTTCCAGGCCCTCGACCGCGTCACCTTGATCAAACGGCGGCAACAGTTCGAGTACGCCACGGGCGGCAGGCGCCAGTTGCGGCTGGCGCGGAATGGCGAACTTTTCCTTGAAACAGGAGTGGACGATGCCGACCGGGACAACCGTATGCTGCATGGCCACTCAGCCGCGCACGCGCAGGGTCAGGCCCTTGAGGAAGTTGCGCATCAACTGGTCGCCACACGGGCGGTAGTTGTCGTGGCCAGCCTTGCGGAACAGCGCGCTGAGCTCAGGTTTGCTGACCGGGAAGTTGACCGACTTGAGAATCGCGTGCAGGTCGTCTTCCTTGAGCTCAAAGGCCACACGCAGCTTCTTGAGGATCAGGTTGTTGGTTACCGGCAGCTCGATCGGCTGCTGCGGGCGGCTCTCGTCTTTGCCACGGCGGTAGATCACCAGGCCGTCAAGGAAGTGCGCCATCACCCGTTCCGGGCAGCGTACGAAGCCTTCCTCTTCTTCTTTTTTCAGGTAGGTGGCCAGCACCAGAGGATGCACTTCAAGGCCAGAGAGCCCGATGATTTCGGCCATCTTGGCGTCGTTCACCTTGAGCATGTAGCGCAGGCTGCGCAGGACGTCGTTGTGGTTCATTGCAGCAGAATCCTGTTCAGGTGCCGCGCGTTCCAGCGCGGCGTATTGCTTAGAAACGTTCGGAGGTAGCCAGGTAGCGCCATTGGCCCAAGGGCAGCTTGCCCATCGACACACCACCCAGGCGAATGCGTCGCATGCCTAAAAGCTCCAGGCGCAGGTAGGCGCATAGCTCGGAAATCTGCCCTGGTTGTGGGTTTTTCAACACCATGCGCAGGTGTGTCTCGTTCTGCCAGCTGGCCTTGGCCTTGGGCAACTCGCGGTCGTTGCGCATGGCCCCACGCGCCAGGCGTTCCAGCGCCTGGGGGGTGGTTTCGCCGCGCACTTCAATGATGAACTCCTGCTCCAGGCGACGCAGGTCGGCCTCGATCTTGCGGGATACCCGCCAGTCCTGGGTAAACACCTGCAGGCCGCTGGCGCCACGCTCCAGCGGTGCCACGCAGGCCTGCCGGGCAAAATGCCCGTGCAGGGCGCGCACGCCTTCGCGATGGGCCTCGCTGAGGCTGCCCATGTTCATGCTGGCGCGGGCGTCTTCACTGTCCATACCGGCTGGCTGGTTCAGCAGCAGGGTCACCGGCTCCAGGGTTTCGGCACGGGCGCCCGGCAGCAGCTCGACGCGCTGCTGCTCAACCTTGAACTGCGGCTGCTCGACCACCACGCCATCGACCGTTACCCAGCCTCCTTCAATGTACTGCTCGGCCTCGCGGCGGGAGCAGCCGAGCTGCTCGATGAGGCGTTTGGACAGGCGGACGGGTTCAGACATGGGGCAATTCGCAAGGCAGGGAAAGACCTCCATTGTACCTGCCTGCAAGCGGTAGATGATGGGAATCTGTGTCAGATGCGCCATTTTGGACACATAGCGCGGCACATTCAGGCGCCGCCTCAAGGCACTGTGCGCATCAGCCTCATGTGCAGCAGAGGAAAGGGCTGGCCCAGGCCGTCGGTTTCCGAGCGGCCGATGACCTCAAAACCTTCATGCAGGTAGAAGCCCAGCGCTTTCGGGTTCTGTTCGTTGACGTCAAGGTACTCGGCATTGAGTTCGCTGATGGCATAGCGCAGCAGGCGCTTGCCTACCCCTTGGCCACGGTAGCCAGGTGCGACGAACAGCATGTCCACCCGCCCGTTGGCGACACCGGCGAAGCCACAGATGCGCTGGCGGTCCTTGCAGCAGATCAGCATAACTGCGTCGAGATACCGGCGCAGCACATGTTCGCGCAGTAGCAGGATATAGCCCTCTGGCAGAAAGTCGTGGGTGGCGCGTACCGAGTCCTCCCACACTTGTACCATCTCGCTGTAGTCGCTCAAGCGCGGAGTTTGTAGCGTCAGTAGCGCAGCCATGCCGGTGTTCCTCTGGGGCCATAGGGAAAACATAGCAGGCCAACCACTCGTCGAGGGGCGTCCTGATGCTGTTCCACGCGTTCTGACAAAAAAGCCCCTGCGCCGGTCATTCCCTATGGAGAACGCCGGGGCAGGGGCTTTGCAGGCTTCAGCCGTTTTAGATGGGTTCAGCCCACATGTCGTACTCGTCGGCATCTACCACACGGCAACGCACTTTGTCGCCTGGCTTGAAACCATGGTCGCCATCGATGAACACGCTGCCGTCGATTTCCGGTGCATCGAAGAAGCTGCGGCCAACCGAACCTTGTTCCTCGACTTCGTCGATCAGCACGTCGATTTCCTTGCCGATGCGCAATTGCAGGCGGGCAGCACTGATGGCCTGCTGGTGGGCCATGAAGCGGTCCCAGCGCTCTTGCTTGACGTCGTCCGGTACTTCGGCCAGGCCCAGGTCGTTGGCCGGGGCGCCTTCCACCGGCGAGTACTGGAAGCAGCCCACGCGGTCGAGCTGGGCTTCGGTCAGCCAGTCCAGCAGGTACTGGAAGTCTTCCTCGGTCTCGCCCGGGAAGCCGACGATGAAGGTGGAGCGGATCACCAGCTCAGGGCACTGCTCGCGCCAGTTCTTGATGCGCGCCAGGGTGCGGTCTTCGAAGGCCGGGCGCTTCATCGACTTGAGCACTTTCGGGCTGGCGTGCTGGAACGGGATGTCCAGGTACGGCAGGATCTTGCCGGCAGCCATCAGCGGGATCACGTCGTCAACGTTCGGGTAAGGGTACACGTAGTGCAGGCGGACCCAGGCGCCCAGGCTGCTCAGTGCTTCGCACAGCTCGAGCATGCGGGTCTTCACCGGGCGGCCGTTCCAGAAGTCGGTCTTGTACTTGACGTCGACGCCGTAGGCGCTGGTGTCCTGGGAAATCACCAGGATTTCCTTCACACCGGCCTTGACCAGGCGCTCGGCCTCGCTCAGCACTTCACCCACCGGGCGGCTGACCAGCTTGCCGCGCATCGACGGGATGATGCAGAAGCTGCAGCTGTGGTTGCAGCCTTCGGAGATCTTCAGGTAGGCATAGTGGCGCGGGGTCAGCTTGACGCCCTGTGGCGGCACCAGGTCGATCAGCGGGTTGTGGTCCTGACGCGGCGGCACCACTTCGTGAACGGCGTTGACTACCTGCTCGTACTGCTGCGGGCCAGTGACCGACAGCACGCTTGGGTGCACGTCACGGATGCTGCCTTCCTCGACGCCCATGCAGCCGGTGACGATCACCTTGCCGTTTTCCTTGATGGCTTCGCCGATCACTTCCAGCGATTCGGCCTTGGCGCTGTCGATGAAGCCGCAGGTGTTGACCACCACCACGTCGGCGTCCTCATAGGTGGGTACGACTTCATAGCCTTCCATGCGCAGCTGGGTCAGGATGCGCTCGGAGTCGACCAGGGCTTTTGGGCAACCCAGGCTTACGAAACCTACCTTGGGGGTGGCGGGCGTGGTGGACATGACTAACCTCGGTATTGAATGCAGGTCGCCCGGCCGGAATCGGGGGCGAACTTGACGGGCGCTTTTGGCGCCTCTGATCAAAAAGTGCGCAATTCTAGCGAGCGCAAGGGCGCTTGACCAGCAGAAATACGACGAACGCTGCGCTATGCTTCGCGCCGTTGCGCCGGGGTACTTTCCAGGGCCCGGTGGCAGAGGGATTACCAAGGGCCGTGATGGCCGTTTGCGGGAGTGGTCGATGGTTCAGGCAAGCAGTCACGCTGAGAGCGGGCACGAGGGGAAGCAGGGGGCGTCGCGGTCGGTGGGCCTGCTGGTGGCGGCGGTCGGGGTGGTTTATGGCGATATCGGCACCAGCCCTTTGTATACCCTCAAGGAGGTCTTTACCGGCGGCTACGGGGTGTCGGTCAACCATGATGGCGTGCTGGGGATCCTGTCGCTGATCCTGTGGTCGCTGCTGTGGGTGGTGTCGTTCAAGTACGTGATGTTCATCTTGCGCGCCGATAACCAGGGGGAGGGCGGCACCATGGCGCTGACCGCACTGGCGCGGCGGGCTACGGCGGCGTACCCGCGGCTGCGCACACTGATGGTGATCTGTGGCTTGATCGGCGCTTCGCTGTTCTATGGCGACAGTATGATCACCCCGGCGGTGTCGGTGCTGTCGGCGGTGGAGGGCATGGGCCTGGCCTTCGACGGCATCGACCATTGGGTGGTGCCAATTTCGCTGGTGGTGCTGGTGGCGCTGTTCCTGGTGCAGCAACATGGCACTGAGAAGATCGGCAAGCTGTTTGGTCCGATCATGGTGACCTGGTTCGTGGCGCTGGGCGCGCTGGGTGTACATGGCATCTCGCAGAGCCCGGAAGTACTCAAGGCTTTCAACCCGGTCTGGGCAGTCAACTTCTTCGTGGTGCACCCCGGTATTGGCGTGGCCATTCTGGGTGCGGTAGTGCTGGCGCTGACCGGTGCCGAGGCGCTGTACGCCGACATGGGGCACTTTGGCCGCAAGCCGATTGCCCGGGCCTGGTTCATCCTGGTGCTCCCGGCGCTGGTGCTCAATTACTTTGGCCAGGGTGCATTGCTGCTGCAAAACCCGGAGGCCGCGCGCAACCCGTTCTACCTGCTGGCGCCGGGCTGGGCGCTGCTGCCCTTGGTCGGGCTGGCCACCATGGCCACGGTTATCGCTTCGCAGGCGGTGATTTCCGGGGCCTTCTCCCTGACCCGTCAGGCCATCCAGCTGGGCTACATCCCGCGTATGCAGATTCAGCACACCTCAAGCGACGAGCAGGGGCAGATCTACATTGGTGCAGTGAACTGGACGCTGATGGTGGGTGTGGTGCTGCTGGTAATCGGCTTCGGGTCCTCGGGCGCTCTGGCGGCAGCCTACGGGGTTGCAGTCACCGGTACCATGCTGATGACCACCATCCTGGTGTCCGCGGTAATGCTGCTGCTGTGGAAGTGGCCGCCGCTGCTTGCAGTGCCGATTCTGGTCGGCTTTCTGTTTGTCGACGGGCTGTTCTTCGCCGCCAATGTGCCGAAAATCGTCCAGGGTGGTGCCTTCCCCGTGTTGGCCGGTGGTGTGCTGTACCTGCTGATGAGCACCTGGAAGCGCGGCAAGCAGATTCTGGTCGAGCGCATCGATGAAGGGGCGCTGCCATTGCCATTGTTCATCAGCAGCATCCGCATTCAGCCACCGCACCGGGTCGAGGGTACGGCGGTGTTTCTGACTGCACGCTCCGATGCCGTGCCGCATGCGCTGTTGCACAACATGTTGCACAACCAGGTGCTGCACAGCCAGGTGGTGCTGCTGACTGTGGTCAGCGAGGACCGGCCCCGTGTGCCGGAACATGAGCGTTTCGAGGTGGAAGCCTATGGCGACGGATTCTTCCGGGTGTTGCTGCACTTTGGGTTCATGGATGAGCCGGACGTGCCTGCCGCGTTGAAGCTGTGTCATCTGGATGGCCTGGACTTCACGCCCATGCGCACCACTTACTTCCTCAGCCGCGAGACGGTGATCGCGTCACGGCTGGAGGGGATGTCGCGCTGGCGGGGCAACCTGTTCGCGTTCTTGCTGAAGAATGCCAACGGCAACTTGCGCTTCTTCAACCTGCCGTTGAACCGGGTGATCGAGCTGGGGACCCAGGTCGAGATCTGAATGGGTTTATGCAGCAGGGTCGGGGCCGCAGAGCGGCCCTGAGCCTTGTCAGTTCTGCTCAGCTACGCTGGACTTGCCTTGGCGCGTCTCGATCTCGCCAATCAACCGCTTGGCGAGTGCCGGGTAGTTCTCGTCGAAGTGGTGCCCGCCAGGCAGTTTCAGGCGCTCACCTACTGCTGTCTTTTCCGTGCAACCGCTCTCGTCGGTTTCCTCGACGCCATATACGCACACGACCTTGGACGCTGGCAGCTTGGCCATTTCCGGCCCGGTTGGCGCTTCCTGGCCTTCCTTGCCCAGCCAACCCTCGACCTCGATCTCGAAGCTGCCACTGCGCGCAAAGGCTAGCAGCATCACCGCATCGATACGCTGCTGGTCCTCGACGGGCAGGCGGTTGTAGATCGCCGGCAGCACGTCGGCGCCGAACGAATAGCCCGTCAATACGAAGCGCTTGGTACCCCACTTCTGCCGGTAGTGATGCATCAGCTCGGAAAGGTCGGCGGCGCTTTGTTCCGGGGTCTTGTGCTGCCAGTAGTAGCGCAGCGTGTCGATGCCCACCACCGGGTAACCCAGCTTGGCCATTTCCCCGGCCACGTCGCGGTCCAGATCGCGCCAGCCGCCATCACCAGAGAGGAACAAGGTAACCGTGTCTGTGGTTTGCCCGGCCGGCACTTCGACCACCGGGATGGCCAGTGCGTTACCGTCGCGGCCGACCAGGGCTTGGGTCAGTTGCGCCTTGAGCACTTGTGGCAAGTGGATGTCGTAGTCGCTGATGCTGGTTTCGGCGTTGGCCTGGTCGCGCACGAAGGCGGCGCTGGCGTCATCCGGGTTGTCGTTCCAGGCGACGTTCCAGTGGCCATGGGCAGCCGATTTGGGCAGCGGTGCCTGGCAGCCAGGCTGTTCGAGGGTGAAGCCCACGGAAATGGCTCGCGCCTTGTCATCGTTCTGGCTGGCCAGCCAGCGCCAGGCCTGGGCGGCACCGGGACCGATACCGGCGACCAAGGTCGGTTTTTCCTGCAGTTGGGTCAGCGCCTGGTCCATGGCCTGTTGCTGCTTGCTGCAATCGCCAGGCGGCAGAATCACCTGCACCAGCTGGGCTTCACCGGCCTGGCTCAGGTCGAGCAGTTGCTTGCCCGTCAGTGCCTGGTCTTGTGGCACGCCGATGGCCACCCGGGCCTTGAGGGGCACGCCAGGGGTAACACGGGTGATGCTGGTGTCATTGATGCTCATTTGCTCCAGGCGTGCCTCGGGGGCCGGGCGCGTCCACAGCCAGAAGGCCAGCGCACCACCCAGGGCGGCCAGCAGCAGGGGAGCCAGCAGATACAACCAAAAGCGTCGGGTCATCAGCGTTTCACCAATCCAGTCAGGCCGCCTGCAATCAGGGCGGCGGTGTCGGCCAGTGCCACCAGCGGGTCGAGCCCGGCTGGCACAGCCATGTAGCGGGGTTCCCAGTCCGGCTGAAACTTGTCCTTGAAGCGTCGAAGCCCCTGGAAGTTGTAAAGCTGTTCACCACGGCGGAACACCAGCGAACCCAAGCGCTGGGTCAAGGGTGCGCCGCGCCTTGGTTGCAGGCCGGACAGCGGTACCATGCCCAGGCTGAAACGCCCGTAGTCATGGCTTTTGTAATGCAGGATCAAGCCGATCATCATGAACTCCATGGTCAGCTTTGGCGCATCGGGGTGCGCACGCATCAGGTCGAGGCTGGCCAGTTCGTTTCCATGGGTTTCCAGCAAGTTGGCGAACGCTACCGGGCGGCCCTGGAAGCGAATCAGGGCTATGCGGAAGTGCTGCAGGTAGTCTGGGCTGAAGCGCCCCAGCGAGAAGCCTTTCTCGCGCACGTTCTTGCCGCCGAGCCAGGCGTCGGAAATTTCCTTCAGCTCAGCCAGCGGGGCGTGGCCGGGCTCATGGATCTCCAGGCTCAGGCCATCGCGTCCGCCGCGGTTCCAGGTGTAGCGCAGGTCTTTCATCTCCTTGCCTTTGGCTTCAAGGTCGAAGCGGCGCAAGTCGACCCGGGCTTCTTCACCGAGCTTCAATGCGGTCAGGCCGATGTCCATGTAGAACGGCAGGTTCTCTGCGCGTACCTGGTAGAACACGGGGCGTGCGTGGTGCAGGTCGCACAGATCGCGGAACTGCCAGATCATCTCGGCGCGTTCCTGGGCCGGGCCTATCGGGTCGTACAGCGCCACCAGGCTGCGGCCGCGCCGGGCGTACATGAGGAACGCGTTACCACGCGGGTGGAACAGCAACGCCTTGTCGCCAGTCAGCGCCAGGCCGCCGTCGGGTTGGTCGGAGGCCTGCAGGATGCGGTTGGCGCGTTGCAACTCTTCTTCGTCAGGCAGGTGGATCACGGGCGGCGCTGTGCGCAGCAGCCACGTCAGTGCCACGGCAGCCAGCAGCAAGGCACTGCCCATGGCGGCGCGCAGGCCCCGTGGCGCGTCGGCATCGAGGGTGAACTGCCACCACAGCTGATGGCTGTAAGGCACATCCTGGTAGGCGAACAGCAGAAGCCACACTGATGCGCCCACCGTACAGGCGCTGGCCACCAGGAACACCGGCGAGAAAGGTAGCTCCAGCAGACGGCTGGGGCGATAGAACGAGCGGCGGAACAGCGCGAGCAGGGCGGCGGTAAAGGTCAGCAGGCAAGCCTCTTCCCAGTCAAAGCCCTTCAATAGCGACAGCAGGGCGCCGACCAGCAACAGCACGGTGGTCAGTAGCCAGGCGGCGGACAGGCGCCGGCGCAGGCCTTGGGCCAGCAGCAGGCATAGCACACCGATCAGGCTGGCGCCGAAATGAGAGGCATCGATCAGCCGGTGTGGCACCAGGAAGCCCATATGCTCCAGACGCGTATCTATCTCGGGCGTGGCACCGGAAAACAGCAGCACTACGCCGGACAGGAACACCAGAATCGACAGGATCGGTGCGGCCAGACCCGAAGCGGCCTTGATGGCCTGTTGCGCAAACAGCAGGCGTCGGGCTTCATTGGCCAGCAGCCACACGCAGGCCAGCAGCAGTGGCAGTACCACATAGATCAGCCGGTACAGCAGCAGGGCCGCCGCCAGCGGTGCGGCACCTAGCTGGTCGGCAAAGGCCGCCAGCAGGATCGCTTCGAACACCCCGACGCCGCCTGGTACGTGGCTGAGCACGCCCGCAGCCAAGGCCAGCAGGTACACCAGCACGAACGCGCCGAAAGGAGGGGCTTCGGGCAGCAACAGGTAGAGCACGGTGGCAGCCGCCGCCACATCCAGCGCGGTAATTAGCAATTGCAGGGCCGCCAGGCGTGCATCCGGCAGGCGAAGTGTGCGCCGGCCCAGTTGAACGAGCAGGTTATTGGCCGCCGGTTGCTCGGCCAGGCGTCGGCGGTACAAGCCAATTGCCAGTAAGGCAGACACCACCAGCACGGCGCTGGCAACAGCTGCCAGCAGACTGGGCGCCAACCCGAGCGCTGTCGAGGCCGCCGGCAGGTTGCTCAATGTCGCCAAGGCGGCCAGGGGCGGCAGCGCGCAGCCCAGTGACAGGCTGGCAAACACGGTCATGCGTGCGACTTCGCCAGCACCAAGCCCTTGCCGTGCGTACAGGCGATAGCGAACCGAGCCGCCAGAGAGCATCGACAGGCCGATGGCGTTGCCGATGGCAAAGGCGCTGAAGCCGCCCAGTGCCAAGCTGCGTGCTGGCAGTTTCACGCCCGCATAGCGGCTGGCCGACCACTCGTAGCCCAACAGGATCACAAAGCCGATCACCGTTGCCAGCAAGGCGCCGAGCAGTGACTGGGTTGGCACGCTGAGCATGGCATCGTGCAAGGCATAAATGTCCAGCTCGCTCAGCAGGTGGCGGCAGGCAATCAAGGCCATCGTGAACAGTAACAGGGTCACCATCAGGCCTATGGGCTGGCGGTAGCGACTCAGGCGTTCGAGTAAGGGCAGGCGCTGCACAGCACCGGGTAGCGCCGTAGCGAGTGGCACCGGAGGTTCGGGATTGTGCGAAGTCATGAGTTGCCCCGGGCATGCAGCGCGAGGTGAAGGAAAGGTGCGGCCAAGTGAGAGTCCCTTAGGAAAACGTATCCAATGTTACTCCGGCCTCAGGCGTTTGCAGCGGCTTGGCAGGGTTAAAGATAGTTCATCCTGGGCACGACACCTCAAGCCTGCGGGTTGGCATGAGGGTAGGGAAAGTCGAGGCGACAAAAATCAGGGAGGCATAAAGCAACAAACCCCGCGCTGCATTACACAGGCGGGGTTTGTTCTGACGAATATGGTTGCGGGAGCCGGATTTGAACCGACGACCTTCGGGTTATGAGCCCGACGAGCTACCAGGCTGCTCCATCCCGCGTCAGTGGGGCGGATTCTACAGTGTGTAGTGTGTATGTCAAGCGCTAGGCTTTGATTTGTCGAAGTTTTTTCGAAAATGCTTATCAGCAGGCAAAGAAAAAGGCCACTGTGTTAACAGTGGCCTTTTCTTGAATCTGGTTGCGGGAGCCGGATTTGAACCGACGACCTTCGGGTTATGAGCCCGACGAGCTACCAGGCTGCTCCATCCCGCGTCAGTGGGGCGGATTCTACAGCGTGTAGTTTATATGTCAAGCGCTAGGCTTTGATTTGTCGATGTTTTTTCGAAAAAGCTTTTTAACGGGCAAAGAAAAAGGCCACTGCGTTAACAGTGGCCTTTTCTCGAATCTGGTTGCGGGAGCCGGATTTGAACCGACGACCTTCGGGTTATGAGCCCGACGAGCTACCAGGCTGCTCCATCCCGCGCCTGTGAGATCGAATTCTACGGATTTACGCACTGATGTCAAGCAATTGTTTTGGAAAAACCTTTTTTGTTCAAACCCTTAGCGCTTCATGGCCGTGTACAGCTCAGTCACGGCGGGGCTTTCAGGCCGATTATCGTGTAGCAAAGCAGGTGAGCTGTTTCAGAGCAGGGCGCATGCGATACTATCTGTATGAATTTACAGTGCTGACGGTCGTCCATGTCCTTGCGCAAGATCATCCACGTCGACTGCGATTGTTTCTACGCTGCGATCGAGATGCGTGACGACCCGCGCCTGGCCGGTCGCCCCATGGCGGTGGGGGGCTCGCCCGACCATCGCGGGGTAATCGCCACCTGCAACTATGAAGCACGTGCCTATGGCGTGCGCTCGGCCATGTCATCGCGGCATGCGCTGAAGCTTTGCCCCGACCTGTTGATCGTCAAGCCGCGCTTCGAGGCCTACCGTGAGGCCTCGCGGGAAATCCACACGATCTTTCGCGACTACACAGAGCTCATCGAGCCTTTGTCCCTGGACGAAGCCTATCTGGATGTAAGCGACAGCCAGTGGTATTCGGGCAGCGCCACGCGCATTGCCGAAGATATTCGCCGGCGTGTTGCCCGCACCCTGCATATCACTGTGTCGGCTGGCGTGGCGCCTAACAAGTTTCTGGCCAAGATCGCCAGTGACTGGCGCAAACCCAATGGGCTGTTCGTGATTACCCCAAATGAAGTGGAAACGTTCGTTGCAGCCTTGCCGGTGGCCAGGTTGCATGGGGTGGGCAAGGTGACGGCCGACAAACTGACGCGGCTGGGCATCGAAACCTGCCTGCATTTGCGTGAGTGGTCACGGCTGGCATTGGTGCGCGAGTTCGGCAGTTTTGGCGAGCGGTTGTGGGGGTTGGCGCGTGGGATCGATGAGCGTGCGGTGCATAACGACAGCCGACGCCAGTCGGTGAGTGTGGAAAACACCTACGACACCGACCTGCCAGACCTGGCCAGTTGCCTGGCGCGGCTGCCAGAGCTGCTGGCTAGCCTGAACGAACGCATCGCCCGAATGGACAGCAGTTACCGGCCAGACAAACCGTTCGTCAAGGTCAAGTTCCATGACTTCAGCCAGACCACCATGGAGCAGGCCGGGGCGGGCCGGGACCTGGAGAGTTATCGGCAATTGCTGGGGCAGGCGTTCGCCCGTGGCGGCAAGCCGGTACGCTTGCTAGGGGTAGGGGTGAGGTTGCGTGACTTGCGGGGCGCGCATGAACAGCTGGAGCTGTTCCCGTCCAAATGAAAGGGGCTGCAATGCAGCCCTTTCTGTCAATGCACGCCTGGATCAGCCACCAACCGGCCAGTGGCCTTGGTCAGCGACTGCAAGAATTCCTGCTGCAGCTCCGGATCGTTGCGGGTCAGCTCGATCAGGCTCTGTTCCATTTCACTGGCTTCCTCTTCAAGGCCCAGTTCGGACAGGCGCTTGACCCGGTGCACCCACTGGCCGACATCATCATCTTCGAGGTCATCGAAGATCAGCTCATGGGCTTCGAGCAGCTTATTGCGCAGGGTGGCGCTGACCAACAGGCTGGCATCGCCTCGTACCGCATTGTCCTCGTCAAGTACTTGCAGGTGCAGGGTGCCGACGTGGTTGAGGTTCTGCTCGGAGAACGGGCTGTCGAGCAGGTTCAGGCGCAGCACGCCGTTGCGGTCGGTGGTCAGCTCGTGGGTCATCTTGCCGGCCTTGACCTCGACCAGGCGCTCGCTCCAGGGCAGGCTGATGGATTCCTCGCGCTTGCCTTTCTGCACTTCGCTGATCCCGGCCAGGTTCTGCTGGGCGCGGCCGTTGGATGGCACGTTCATGAACGGGTTGAGCCCATCCACGCCATAGCTGAGCCAGTCGTGGGTGATACTTTGCGGCAGGTTACCCAAGGCGAAGACGTTGACCACATTGGCGCCGACTCCCGCCACCACGGCCACTGCACCCAGCGGGATCTCATAGATCTCCCGCCAGGGTTGGTAAGGCGTGTAGCGGTCATAGCGACGGGTCACTTCGAATTCGGTGACTTCGAAGCGCTTTTGCTCATGCACGCGCACACGTCGCTGCGGAAGCTCCATCACCTTCGGCTCGCCGACATCGATCTGCAGGGTGTGCTCGAGCAGTTTGCGCTCGACGCGCTCCTCATGGTCGCTGCGCTGGGACATCTGGTTGGCGCAGCCGCTGACGAGCAGGGCGCCGCACAGTGCGGCGCCCCCAAGGGTAAAGGTACTTCGCTTGTACATGATCACTCGTGCATTGGTTATCAGCGGCGAACGCGGGCCTGCAGGAAGGTCAGCACTTCATTGAGCGGCAACGCCTGGGCGTCCTGCTCGGTGCGGTGCTTGTACTCCAGGTTGCCTTCGGCCAGGCCGCGATCGCTGACGACGATGCGGTGCGGGATACCGATCAGCTCCATGTCGGCAAACTTGATGCCTGGGCTGGTCTTCTTGTCGCGGTCGTCCAGCAGCACTTCATAGCCGGCGGCAGTCAGTTCGGCATACAGCTTGTCGGTTGCTTCGCGGACCACGTCGGTTTCGTAGCGCAGTGGGACAAGGGCAATCTGGAATGGCGCCAGGGCGTCGTTCCAGATGATGCCCTTGTCGTCATAGCTCTGCTCGATGGCAGCTGCAACCACACGGGACACGCCAATGCCGTAGCAACCCATCGACAGCACGACCGGCTTGCCGTTCTCGCCCAGCACCTGGCACTTCAGCGCCTCGCTGTACTTGGTACCCAGCTGGAAGATGTGGCCCACTTCGATGCCGCGCTTGATAACCAGGGTGCCCTGGCCGTCAGGGCTCGGGTCGCCCTCGACCACGTTACGCAGGTCGGCGACTTGTGGAACCGGCAGGTCGCGCTCCCAGTTCACACCGAAGTAGTGCTTGTCGTCGATGTTGGCGCCAATGCCGAAGTCGCTCATCAGGGCAACCGAGCGGTCGATGATGATTTCCAGTGGCAGGTTGAGCGGGCCGAGCGAGCCGGCGCCGGCGCCAATGGCGTCGCGCAGTTCGGCTTCGGTGGCCATGACCAGCGGGTCGGCAACCTGTTCCAGCTTGGTGGCCTTGATTTCGTTCAGTTCGTGGTCGCCACGGACGATCAGGGCAATCAGCTTGCCCTCTTCGGCACCGCGTACGATCAGGGTCTTGACGGTCTTTTCGATCGGCAGGCCGTGGTTTTCCACCAACTGGGCGATGGTCTTGGCATTCGGGGTGTCGACCAGGCGCAGCTCCTCGGTAGGGGCAGGGCGTACGGTTTCACGCGGGATGGCTTCGGCCTTCTCGATGTTGGCGGCGTAGTCGGAGCTGTCGCTGAAGATCACGTCATCTTCGCCAGACTCGGCCAGCACGTGGAACTCGTGCGAGTAGCTGCCACCGATCGAGCCGGTATCGGCCTGCACTGGGCGGAAGTCCAGGCCCAGGCGGGTGAACACATTGGTGTACGCCTGGTGCATGCGATCATAGGTTTCCTGCAGGGAAGCCTGGTCGGCATGGAACGAGTAGGCGTCCTTCATGATGAACTCGCGGCCACGCATCAGGCCGAAGCGCGGGCGGATCTCGTCACGGAACTTGGTCTGGATCTGGTACAGGTTGAGCGGCAGCTGTTTATAGCTGGACAGCTCGTTACGGGCCAGGTCGGTGATCACTTCTTCGTGGGTAGGGCCGACGCAGAAGTCACGCTGGTGGCGGTCTTTCAGGCGCAGCAGCTCAGGGCCGTATTGTTCCCAGCGACCGGATTCCTGCCACAGCTCGGCGGGCTGGATGCTCGGCATCAGCACTTCCAGGGCGCCGGCGGCGTTCATTTCCTCACGCACCACGGCTTCGACCTTGCGCATTACCCGCAAGCCCATCGGCAGCCAGGTGTACAGGCCGGAGGCCAGTTTGCGGATCATGCCGGCACGCAGCATGAGCTGATGGCTGATGACCACTGCGTCGGCAGGGGTTTCTTTCTGGGTGGCGAGCAAATATTGACTGGTGCGCATGGTTAGCCGTGTCGATTGCCTAAGACGTTGAAATAGCCCCGTATTGTACGGGGGGGAAACGAAGGCGTACAGGATGCCCCAGGGCGTGACACTTGTCAGCCAAGAAAAAGCCCGGCGTGATTGCCGGGCTTTTTCAGGTGCGGGGCACTGCAAGCCAGGCTTACAGGATGCTCAGCGGGTACTCCACGATCAGGCGCAGTTCGTCGATCGATGGGGAACCGTAGTACACGCCATCGCCCGAACGGTAGGTGGCCTGACGTACGCGGAAGCTCAGGTCCTTGGCCGGGCCGCTCTGCATCACGTACTTGACGTCGATGTCGCGTTCCCATTCCTTGCCGCTGTCGGTGGTGCGGGTGGTGGCACCGGTACCGCTAACGTAGCGGGTCATGAAGGTCAGGCCAGGTACACCGAACTCGGCGAAGTTCAGGTCGTAGCGCGCTTGCCAGGATTTTTCGTCTTCGGCGTTGAAGTCGGAACGGGCAACGGAGTTGGCCAGGAAGACGGTGCCGCCACCGTCCACGCCGTAAGCGTAATCACCGTCGCCGCTGACTTTCTGGTAGGCCAGGGTGAAGGTGTGGGCGCCAACGTTGTAAGCGGCCGACAGGCTGGCTGCGATGTTGTCCAGCTCATTGGTGCCGTCGGACTTGCTGACGTAGGCGCCGGTCAGGTTGTTGCCAATCGACTTGGTGTCATAGATGTTGAAGTCGAACACCAGGCCTTGCTTGTCGCTGATCGGCAGCGCCCAGTTGATGTTGCCGTACCACTTGCGGAAGTGATCTTCGATACGCGAGTAGTAGACGCTGGTGCTGAGGCTGTCGGTAATGGCGTAGGTGCCACCAAAGACGTTGGCTTCAGTCAGGTTCAGGCTGTCGTGGTAGGTCTGAGCCTGGGCGTTGAGTGCGGTGAAGTGACCGGCATGCAGGGTCAGGCCATCGATTTCGTTGCTGGTGATCAGGCCGCCTTCAGCCACTTCCGGCAGCAGTCGGCTGTCGTCGGTAGCCAGTACTGGCAGGGCGGTGAACTGGTCGCCGAACTTGAGCACGGTGTTGGAAATGCGCATTTTCACTGCGCCGCCGCCTTCGGAGTAGTCGTCTTGCGAGCGACCGTCGGCACCTGTCGGGAACAGGCCGGTGCCGGCGCGGCCTTTGCCGCTGTCCAGCTTGAGGCCCAGCATGCCGATGGCGTCGACACCGAAGCCTACGGTGCCTTGGGTGAAGCCCGATTCGAAGGTGCCGAGGAAGCCAAGGCCGGTTTCTTCAACGCGGCTCTGGGAGCCAGGCGCGTTGTTACGGAAGTCACGGCTAAAGTACAGCATGCGGGTCTTGACGCTCAGCTTGCTGTCTTCGATGAAACCTTTGGACTCGTCCTGTGCCGAGGCCATTGCCAACTGCGAGGTCCCTGCCGAAACGGCCAGGGCGATCATGCTCCACTTCATCACGCGCATCGTGATTTGCTCCTTTGGTTTTTAGGAAGAGTACCGCTGCGTCCAAGTCTTTTAGTTATATGGGGCAGCTCTTTCTTTTTATGTCGGCGAAAATGTATAGCACGCAGACTGTTGTTGGCGATATGGCTATAAGCACTCTTTGCGGAACTTTTTCACCGTGTCGCTTTTAAGTATTTCCATGTCGCAAATCACGCCCCGGTTCAGGGGCCGTATAACCTCAGCGCTGTTCCTGGCACCGTAACGAATCTGTAACCGCCGATTCCGGTTGAGGAAACTCCCTGGTAACCCATGTCGCTGTTGTTATTTGTCGCGTACACCTGCTACTGCAGATGTCGTGCCGACTTGGCGTGAAGGGAATGCAACAAGCGTGCTCAAAATTCGCAACAGTTCATGAAATTTTCACAAAACCTGCTACCGAGGGTCGGAAAGTCCCGTAAATGCGGGACGAAGGCTGCTTGTGTGATTTATGCGATCGAGAATCATTAGAAATTAAAAACTTGCCTTTAGAGTCAAAGTGTTACCGCAACTTGTTCATCCAGCATCGTTTGTGGGGTGGTCAGTGTGGGGAAGGCGGGCAGGTGGCCTCATTTTGGTGCGAAAAGTAGCGCTGTGTTACCGGGAGTGTGCAAGGTATCCTTGCTGGCCTGTTTTCCGCCTGAAGCGGGATGGTATTGCCTGAAGGAGATATGCCGTGTTCGTCCTCGATTCGCGTTTGCAGCAGGATTCGCTGGTGTTGGGAGAGTTTCCGCTGTGCCAGTTGCTGCTGAGCAAGGATGCCAATTACCCATGGTTCATTCTGGTGCCCAAGCGCGCTGGTATCAGTGAGCTGTTCGAGCTGGATGTGGCAGAGCAACAGCAGTTGTGGCAGGAAACCACCTTGTTGGCAGAGGCGTTGAAGGCCAGCTATGGGGCCGACAAGATGAACGTGGCTACGTTGGGCAACGTGGTCAGCCAGTTGCACATGCATGTGATTGTGCGCCAGCGCGACGACGCCGCATGGCCGGCACCGGTATGGGGCAAGTGTGCGCCTGTGGGCTACACCGATGATCAACTGCAAGCTGTTCGCCAGCGCCTGCGCGGGCTACAACTTGCTGGATACCAAGAGGCCTGAGATGACACTGGAAATGCGGATGGTCGAACTGGAAACCCGTCAGGCGTTTCAGGATGACGCTATCCAGGCGCTGAATGACGTGGTGGTGGAGCAAGCGCGGGTGATCGAGCGGCTGCAATTGCAGATGGCCGAGCTGATCAAGCGTCATGAAGAGATGGTTGGCCAGTATGGCAGCGAAGGGGAAGAGGCCCCGCCTCCTCATTATTGAGTTGTTCCAGGCTGCTATCGCCGGCAAGCCAGCCCCCACAGGTATGATGCTGCCTTCAGGGGCAGCACGGCCCTTGTGGACGCTGGTTTGCCGTTGATAGCGTCGGCCGGTCAGCCGTTGGTCAACGGCGGTTTACTGCAACCACGTCTTCGGCCTGCAGGCCCTTGTCGCGGTGCATCACCGAAAACTCCACGCGCTGGCCTTCGACCAGAATGCGGTGGCCCTCACCGCGGATGGCCCGAAAGTGCACGAAGATGTCATCGCCCGAGTCTCGGGAGATGAAACCAAAGCCTTTCGATGTGTTGAACCATTTGACGGTGCCGGTATCACGGTTGCCAGCATCTTGTGTCACGTGTTGAGTGCCGCGTGCCTTGCGCGGGCTGCGGGCAAAGCCCACGGCCAGATGCACGGCCACGGCCAGCGCCGCACACACCAGGGCTGCCAGGTTGCCCATTTCGGGGCGGGCCAGTAGCGTCAGGGTCTGCAGCACGACGGCGACTACCAGCAGGGCGCAGGCCAGGTGCTGCAGTTGTTGTCGCGCGCCGCGATGATACAGCGGCACGACCGGGGCCAGCACAAGGTTGAGCAGGCCGAGCAGGGCCAGGTAGACCGCGTCGGGTTGTTGCAGGAAGGGTGTCGCATCGGTTTTCAGGCTGGGTATGAGCGATAGCAGCAAAGCTGCCACGCCCGTCACCAGATGGACGATCTTGAACATGGGGTTGGCTCACTGTTGATAAGGCCGATCACAGGAAGAGCTGGCAGCACGGTGCGCATGAGATATAGGGCGCGAACACGTGGCAGGCCAGCCTATGCACCCGGCAATGACAATCCGCACGGGTGGCACTGTGCCTATTTAACAGTAAAGCTGCAGCCTACTCAAACCGCAGGCCGCCCAGTGGGCGATGTATTGCGCCATGTCACATGCGGCATGCGACAAGTGTTGCTACAGTGGTCGGCGACCGCTTGAGTCTCAAGCCTTATGGAAAGGGGAGCTTCATGGCAATCGATATCGGTATCAGTGAAGAAGATCGCAAGTCCATCGTCGATGGGCTGTCCCGCCTGTTGTCGGATACCTACGTGCTGTATCTGAAAACCCATAACTTTCACTGGAACGTCACCGGCCCGTCGTTCCGCACCTTGCACCTGATGTTCGAAGAGCAGTACAACGAACTGGCGCTGGCAGTCGATTCGATCGCCGAGCGCATCCGTGCCTTGGGCTTCCCTGCACCGGGTTCGTATGCATTCTATGCACGGCACTCGTCGATCAAGGAGGAGGAAGGCGTCCCCCCGGCAGACGAGATGATCCGCCAGTTGGTTCAGGGGCAGGAGGCCGTGGTACGCACTGCGCGCAGCATTTTCCCTGTGGTGGACAAGGTCAGTGACGAGCCGACCGCCGACCTGCTGACGCAGCGCATGCAGGTACACGAGAAAACCGCCTGGATGCTGCGGGTACTGCTCGACGGCAAGTAACCGTTGCTCAAGGCGGAAAGCTTGCGCAACCCCTGTGGGAGCGGGCACGCCCGCGAACACCGGCGTAGCCGGTGCCATTCACCGCATTTTCTGCTCCCACAGGCTCCGCCTGGCAATCTGGTATTTGCGAAGGAACATTTTGCCGCTGCTTTAAGCTCGCCCGTCAGCGCTTCATAGGTCACCTGGTACCTGTGACGAGGAAGTGTGGCGCATGATGCAAGCGAGCAAGCGTAGGGCTGGCCAGGGCAGCTGGCCAGGAAAACAGTGTATTGACCCGTTCAAGGCGGACTTCGACATGTTGCAGACGCAGCCGGTGTCACGTTCCGTGCGGCTCAACGGCTTTTCTACCTGTCTGCGCCTGGAGGCTGTCTACTGGGGTATCCTTGAGCGCATCGCCGCCGCCAACCGTTGCTCGGTCAGTGCCGTGTTGTCCTACGTGGACCGTGAGGTGCACCTGCGCCAGGGCGGAGTGCGCAATTTCAGCGGGCTGATCCGGGTAATCTGCGTGGCGTGGCTGCAGGACCCGCCAAGTGCGCGCTGATCGCCAGGCGGGCTGCGCAGTGCTTGCTAACCATATATAATCCCGCTTTTTGCTGCCCCCCGGCAGCCAGCGTTATGGTTGACGAGAGACACCCATGCCCCTTTATGACTATCAATGTGCGTCCTGCGAGCACCGCATGGAAGTGCTGCAGAAGATCAGCGCCGCGCCGCTGACCGATTGCCCGGCCTGTCAGGCGCCGGCACTGAAAAAGCTGCTGTCGGTGCCAGGCTTTCGCCTGAGCGGTAACGGTTGGTACGAAACCGACTTCAAGACCGGGGCGAAAAAGAATCTGGCAGGCGGCGACAAGGCCGACTGAGTTGAATGCTGTGACCGGGTCTTGCAGTATTAGCCCTCCGGGCGGCCAAGGCCTCCACCGAATACACGAATCACGAGAAGCGAAACCACCATCATGATGCGCAGCCATTATTGCGGCCAACTGAACGAGAGCCTGGACGGCCAGGAAGTCACCCTTTGCGGCTGGGTCCATCGTCGCCGCGACCACGGCGGGGTGATCTTCCTCGACATCCGTGACCGCGAAGGCATGGCCCAGGTCGTGTTCGACCCGGATCGCGCCGAAACCTTCGCTGCCGCCGACCGTGTGCGCAGCGAATACGTCGTGCAGATCACCGGCAAGGTCCGCAAGCGTCCTGAGGGTGCAGTGAATGCCAACATGGCTTCCGGTGCCATCGAGATCCTCGGCTACCAGCTGAACGTGCTCAACGAAGCGGAAACCCCGCCGTTCCCCCTGAACGAATACTCCGACGTCGGCGAGGAGACCCGCCTGCGTTACCGCTTCATCGATCTGCGTCGCCCGGAAATGGCCGACAAGCTGCGCCTGCGCTCGCGCATCACCAGCAGCATCCGTCGCTTCCTCGACGAAAACGGCTTCCTCGACGTCGAAACCCCGATTCTCACCCGTGCCACCCCGGAAGGCGCGCGCGACTACCTGGTGCCAAGCCGTACCCACGCCGGTAGCTTCTTCGCCCTGCCGCAATCGCCACAGCTGTTCAAGCAGCTGCTGATGGTCGCTGGCTTCGACCGTTACTACCAGATCGCCAAGTGCTTCCGTGACGAAGACCTGCGTGCCGACCGTCAGCCGGAATTCACCCAGATCGACATCGAGACCAGTTTCCTCGATGAAAGCGAGATCATGGGCCTGACCGAAAGCATGATCCGCAAGCTGTTCAAGGAAGTGCTCGACCTGGAATTCGGCGAGTTCCCGCACATGACCTTCGAAGAGGCCATGCGCCGCTACGGCTCCGACAAGCCAGACCTGCGTATTCCGCTGGAACTGGTCGACGTTGCCGACCAGTTGAAGGATGTCGACTTCAAGGTGTTCGCCGGCCCGGCCAACGATCCGAAGTGCCGTGTTACCGCCCTGCGTCTGCCAGGTGGTGCCAGCATGCCGCGCAGCAAAATCGACGAGTACACCAAGTTCGTCGGTATCTACGGTGCCAAGGGGCTGGCCTACATCAAGGTCAACGAGCGCGCCAAGGGCGTCGAGGGCCTGCAGTCGCCTATCGTCAAGAACATCCCTGAGGCCAACCTCAACAACATCCTCGACCGCGTTGGCGCCGTAGACGGTGACATCGTGTTCTTCGGTGCCGACAAGTTCAAGGTGGTCAGCGAAGCCCTGGGTGCGCTGCGTATTCGTCTGGGTCACGACTTCGAGCTGCTGACCTGCGAGTGGGCGCCGATGTGGGTCGTCGACTTCCCAATGTTCGAAGAGAACGAGGACGGCAGCTTCACTGCATTGCACCACCCGTTCACCGCGCCGAAGTGCACCCCGGAAGAGCTCGAGGCCAACCCGGCCACTGCCCTGTCCCGTGCCTACGACATGGTGCTGAACGGTACCGAGCTGGGTGGCGGTTCGATCCGTATCCACCGTAAAGAGATGCAACAGGCGGTATTCCGTCTGCTGGGTATCGAGGCGGAAGAACAGGAAGAGAAGTTCGGCTTCCTGCTCGACGCTCTGAAGTTCGGGGCACCGCCTCACGGTGGCCTGGCGTTCGGTCTGGACCGTCTGGTCATGCTGATGACCGGCGCCCAGTCGATCCGTGAAGTGATCGCGTTCCCGAAAACCCAGAGCGCTGCATGCGTCATGACCCAGGCCCCTGGCATGGTCGACGCCAAGGCCCTGCGCGAGCTGCACATCCGACTGCGTGAACAGACCAAGGTCGAGTAAGCAGTCCTCGGGCGCATCCACATGGATGCGCCTTTGCGTTTCAACGCAGGTTTTTTCCCGTCCCGCCCCGTCATGGGGCGGGGCCGTTTGTGATTCAAAGGATTCGGAGTCGTTATGGCTGGTCATTCCAAGTGGGCGAACATCAAGCACCGCAAAGAGCGCCAGGATGCCAAGAGGGGCAAGGTCTTCACCAAGTGGATCCGTGAACTGACGGTCGCTGCCAAGCAGGGTGGCCCTGATCCGGCATCCAACCCACGTCTTCGCCTGGCCCTGGACAAGGCGTTGGGCGCCAACATGAGCCGCGACATCATCGATCGCGCCGTGGCCCGTGGCGCTGGCACCAATGAAAGCGACAATGTCGAAGAGCTTAGCTACGAAGGTTACGGCCCGGGTGGCGTGGCGATCATGGTCGAAGCCATGACCGACAACCGCAACCGTACCGCCGCGGCCGTGCGTCATGCCTTCACCAAGTGTGGCGGCAACCTGGGTACTGACGGTTCGGTGGCCTACCTGTTCGAGCGCAAAGGCCAGATCAGCTTTGCCCCGGGCGTGGAAGAGGACGCGTTGATGGAAGCGGCAATGGAGGCCGATGCCGACGACGTGGTCGCCAACGACGACGGCTCGTTCGACGTGTTCACCTCGTTCAACAGCTTCTATGCCGTGCGTAATGCCTTGGAAGAGGCAGGCTTCAAGGCCGCTGACGCGGAAATCGTCATGCAGCCGACCACCAGTGCCGAGCTCGACCAGGACGGTGCCGAAAAGGTGCTCAAGTTGATCGACATGCTCGAAGACCTGGACGACGTGCAGAACGTCTATTCCAATGCCCAGATTTCCGACGAGATCATGGAAAGCCTCGGCTAAGGTGATTTGGCATTTTGTGCCAACTCTGAGCGTTTGATAGCGCCTGTGCCGGCCCTTTCGCGGGTAAACCCGCTCCTACAGGTATTACGCCCCTTTCAAATGTGGTGCAGTACCTGTAGGAGCGGGTTTACCCGCGAAAGGGCCGGCGCAGTTTGTAGAGATGCATCATTTTTTCGACGGGCTTTATGACTCTGATTCTAGGTATCGACCCCGGCTCGCGCATCACCGGCTATGGCGTGGTACGCCAGACCGCCCGTGGTTGCGAGTACGTGGCGTCGGGCTGCATCCGCACCGGCAGCGGTGAGCTGCACGAGCGGCTGCAGATTGTTTTTCGTGGTGTCAGTGAAATCATTGCCCAGCACGGCCCGGTGACCATGGGCATCGAACGGGTGTTCATGGCCCGCAACGCCGATTCGGCGCTCAAGCTTGGCCAGGCACGTGGCGCGGCTATCGTCGCCGCCGCCGAGGCCGGCCTGGAGATCGCCGAGTACAGCGCCACCCAGGTCAAACAGGCCGTGGCCGGCACGGGCGGGGCCAACAAGGAGCAGGTGATGATGATGGTCATGCACCTGCTGAAATTGACGCAGAAACCGCAGATCGACGCTTCCGATGCCCTGGCCATCGCTCTGTGCCACGCCCACACCCGCTCCAGCCTGGTGCCGCATGGCTTGAGCACAGCGCGGCGACGCGGCGGGCGCTTGCGTCTGTAAGCGCTTCATGCGCTGATACACATTTTGTTCGGGTGATACATTCACCCGCTGCATTTGCTGATAGGGTTGAGCGGTCTTTGACCGGCTCCCCGAGAGGAAGGATCGGAACGTGATTGGACGTTTGCGCGGCACCCTGGCGGAAAAACAACCGCCTCACCTGATTATCGACGTCAACGGCGTGGGTTACGAACTGGAAGTACCCATGACCACGCTGTACCGTCTGCCCAAAGTGGGTGAAACCGTCACGGTGCATACCCACCTGGTCGTGCGCGAAGATGCCCACTTGCTCTACGGCTTTGCCGAAAAGCGCGAGCGCGAGCTGTTCCGCGAGCTGATTCGCCTGAACGGCGTAGGGCCGAAGCTGGCCCTGGCGCTGATGTCCGGGCTGGAAGTGGATGAACTGGTGCGCTGCGTGCAGGCCCAGGACACCTCAGCCTTGGTGCGCGTACCGGGCGTCGGCAAGAAAACCGCCGAGCGCTTGCTGGTCGAGCTCAAGGACCGTTTCAAGGCCTGGGAAACCTCGCCGGCCATGTTCACCCTGGTGTCCGATGGGCCTTTACCGGTCGCCAGCGAGTCCAGTGCCGAGGCCGATGCAGTCAGTGCCCTGGTCTCGCTGGGCTACAAGCCGCAGGAAGCCAGCAAGGCAATCGCCGCGATCAAGGACAAGGCCGGCCTGAGCAGTGAAGAGCTGATCCGCCGCAGCCTGAAAGGGATGATTTCCAAGTGATCGAAGCCGACCGCCTGATCGCCGCCAGTGGCCGCGACCGCGAAGAAGTCCAGGACCGTGCGATTCGCCCGCTGAGCCTGGACGAGTACATCGGCCAGCCGGTGGTGCGCGAGCAGATGGCGCTGTTCATCCAGGCCGCCCGCGGCCGCGGCGAGTCGCTTGACCACACGTTGATCTTCGGCCCGCCCGGCCTGGGCAAGACCACCCTGGCCAACATCATCGCCCATGAAATGGGCGTGTCGGTGAAGAGCACCTCGGGGCCGATTCTCGAGCGCCCCGGCGACTTGGCAGCCATGCTGACCAACCTCGAGCCGCACGACGTGCTGTTCATCGACGAAATCCACCGCCTGTCGCCTGTTGTCGAGGAGGTGCTGTACCCGGCCATGGAGGACTTCCAGCTCGACATCATGATCGGCGAAGGCCCGGCAGCCCGTTCTATCAAGCTCGATCTGCCACCCTTCACCCTGGTGGGGGCTACTACACGTGCTGGCATGCTGACCAACCCGCTGCGTGACCGCTTCGGTATCGTCCAGCGCCTGGAGTTCTACAACGACAAGGATCTGAGCACCATCGTCAGCCGCTCGGCCAACATCCTTGGCCTGGCCATCGAAGACCAGGGTGCCTACGAGATCGCCCGCCGTGCCCGTGGCACGCCGCGCATCGCCAACCGCCTGCTGCGCCGCGTGCGTGACTATGCCGAGGTACGCGGCAAGGGCCAGATCACCAAGGCCGTGGCTGACATGGCGCTGAACCTGCTGGATGTCGACGAGCGTGGTTTCGACCATTCCGACCGTCGCCTGCTGCTGACCATGATCGAGAAGTTCGATGGCGGCCCGGTGGGCGTGGACAACCTGGCTGCAGCCATCAGCGAAGAGCGTCATACCATCGAAGATGTGCTGGAGCCGTACCTGATTCAGCAGGGTTACATCATGCGCACGCCACGCGGCCGCGTGGTCACCCGGCATGCCTACCTGCACTTTGGGCTGAATATCCCCGGGCGCTTGGGGGAGGGGGGCGATTTTTCCGAGCCAGGCGATGAATGACAGATCGAAAGCGACTTTTTGTGGTCCTACCGCTGGCATGCCCCTGGTGCGCTGGCAATAAGACATTAATGAAGAAAAAACAGTTGCCACAGCGGATTGGCAAGCTGAGGAGTAAGCACTAGAGTATGCGCGCGCAAAATCAGCTCGAACCGTTCGCACATCGGTGTCGCGTCTATTACGAAGATACCGATGCGGGCGGCGTGGTGTATTACGTCAACTACCTGAAATTCATGGAGCGCGCGCGCACCGAACGCCTGCGGCACCTGGGCTTTTCCCAGTCGCAACTGGCTGAAGACAACCTGCTGTTCGTGGTCCATTCCAGCGAAGCGCGCTATCACGCGCCGGCGCGGCTGGATGACGAATTGCGGGTGACCGCGCAGGTCCTTGAACTCAATCGCGCCAGCTTGCGTTTCGTACAGCAGGTCTGGCGGGAAAAGGATGAAACGCTGCTTTGCGAAGGGCAATTCCTGGTGGCTGCCGTGCGCGCCGACACTTTCAAACCCCGAGCCCTACCCCCCCAGCTGCGCGACGCCTTTGCGGCGGACGGCTCGGGTAATCAATCGAATGCAGGAGAATAAGCGTGGAAGCTAACGTCGTCGACCATACCTCCATGTGGAGTCTGGTCAGCAATGCCAGCGTGGTGGTACAGCTGGTAATGCTGACCCTGGTGGCCGCCTCGGTCACCTCATGGATCATGATCTTCCAGCGCAGCACCATGCTGCGCGCCGGTCGTCGTGCGCTGGATGCCTTCGAAGAGCGCTTCTGGTCGGGCATCGACCTGTCCAAGCTGTACCGCCAGGCAGGCAGCAACCCAGACCCGGACTCCGGCGTGGAGCAGGTGTTCCGTGCCGGTTTCAAGGAGTTCTCGCGCCTGCGCCAGCAGCCGGGTGTTGACCCGGACGCCGTCATGGAAGGTGTTGGCCGTGCCATGCGTGTGGCCATCTCGCGCGAGGAAGAAAAACTCGAGCAGAGCTTGCCGTTCCTGGCCACCGTTGGTTCGACCAGCCCGTACATCGGCCTGTTCGGCACCGTGTGGGGCATCATGAACTCCTTCCGCGGCCTGGCCAGCGCCCAGCAGGCCACCCTGGCTACCGTTGCTCCGGGCATCGCCGAAGCACTGATCGCTACCGCCATCGGCCTGTTCGCGGCAATCCCGGCTGTTATTGCCTACAACCGTTTCGCCGCGCGCAGTGAAGTACTGATCGGCCGTTACTACACCTTCGCCGACGAGTTCCAGGCGATCCTGCACCGCAAAGTGCACACCAGCGAAGAGTAATCAGGTAGAAGCCCATGGCCCGAGTTCGCCACAAACGCAAGCCCGTCGCCGAGATGAACGTGGTGCCCTACATCGACGTGATGCTGGTGCTGCTGGTCATCTTCATGGTGACGGCGCCCATGCTCAACCAGGGCGTGAAGGTCGACCTGCCCAAGGTTTCCAGCGAAGCCTTGCCGCAGGACAACAACGTCCAGATCCTCACCATCTCCATCAAGGCCGATAAAACCTATTACTGGAACCTCGGCAGCGAAGTCGATACCGACAAGCAGATGGACAAAGCCATGACCTTGCCGGCCATGACCGACGCCGTGACCAAGATCATTGCTGCCGGCCGTGACCAGGGCAAGCAGACCCAGGTGTTCATTCGTGGCGACAAGGCTGTCGACTATGGCGCGGTCATGGGTGCCATGGGCGGGTTGCAGAAGGCCGGTGTCGGTAACGTTGGCCTGATTACCGAGGCGCCCTGATGCAACAGCGAGAGCCATCCGCCTCGGAAAGCTACTTCTGGCCCAGTGTCTGGGCCATCGGCCTGCATGTGCTGGTGTTCGCCCTGCTGTTCGTCAGTTTTGCCATGACGCCGGAGCTGCCGCCTTCCAAGCCGATCGTTCAGGCGACCCTGTACCAGCTCAAGTCCAAGAGCCAGGCAACTACCCAGACCAATCAGAAGATTGCCGGGGAGGCGAAGAAAACCGCTTCGCGCCAGACCGAAGTCGAGCAACTGGAACAGAAGAAGGTCGAGCAGGAGGCCGTGAAGGCCGCGGAACAAAAGAAAGCTGACGCCGCTCAAAAGGCCGAAGAGGCCCGCGAAGCCGCCGAGGCGAAAAAAGCCGAGGATGCTGCCAAGGCCGCTGAAGCCGCCAAGGCCGCCGAGGCCAAGAAAGCCGCCGAAGCCAAGAAGGCCGACGAGGCGAAGAAAGCCGCCGAGAAACAGCAGGCCGACATCGCCAAGAAGAAGGCCGAGGACGAAGCCAAGAAAAAAGCCGAAGAAGAGGCCAAGAAAGAGGCCGCTGAAGAGGCGAAGAAGAAAGCCGCCGAGGACGCCAAGAAAAAGGCAGCCGAAGAGGCCAAGAAGAAAGCAGCCGAGGACGCCAAGAAGAAAGCGGCGGCCGAGGACGCGAAGAAGAAGGCAGCTGAAGAGGCCAAGAAAAAGGCCGCTGCAGATGCCCAGAAGAAGAAGGCACAGGAAGCGGCCCGCAAGGCGGCAGAAGACAAGAAAGCCCAGGCACTGGCCGAGCTGTTGTCCGATACCACCGAGCGGCAGCAGGCGCTGGCCGACGAGCAGGGTGACCAGGTGGCCGGCGATTTCGACGACCTGATCCGCATGCGCGCGGCCGAGGGCTGGGCACGTCCGCCTTCCGCGCGCAAGGGCATGACGGTGGTCCTGCAGATCAACATGTTGCCGGACGGTACCATCACCAGTGTCAGCGTGGCCCGGTCCAGTGGTGACGGCCCGTATGACAGTTCGGCGGTGGCTGCGGTGAAGAACATTGGTCGTTTGACCGAGATGCAGGGTATGAAGCCGAGCGATTTCAACCAATATCGTTCGTTCAAGATGACATTTACACCTGAGGATCTAGCGTTGTGATTAAACGTCTGAGAGGACTGCTGGTCATGCTCTGCTGCGTGGCAGGCATGGCGGTGGCAGAAGAAAAGAACATCCTGGTTACCAGCGGCAGCGACCGGGCCACGCCCATCGCGGTAGTACCGTTCGGTCTGCAGGGCGGTAGCGTGTTGCCTGAAGACATCGCCGACATCATCGGCAACGACCTGCGCAACTCTGGCTACTACTCGCCAATTCCGCGGCAGAACATGATCAGCCAGCCGTCGCAGGCCAGCGAAGTGATCTTCCGTGACTGGAAAGCGCTGGGTGCACAGTACGTGATGGTCGGCAGCATCGTGCCGTCGGGCGGTCGCCTGCAGGTGCAGTACGCGCTGTTCAACGTCGCCACCGAGCAGCAAGTGCTGACCGGCAGCGTGGCGGGCAGCACCGACCAGCTGCGCGATATGGCGCACTACATTGCCGACCAGTCGTTCGAGAAGCTCACCGGCATCAAGGGCGCGTTCTCTACGCGCATGCTGTACGTGACGGCCGAGCGTTTCTCCACCAACAACACCCGCTACACCCTCCAGCGTTCGGACTACGACGGTGCGCGTGCGGT
Source organism: Pseudomonas sp. YQ_6 (assembly GCF_043103245.1). NCBI lineage: Bacteria > Pseudomonadati > Pseudomonadota > Gammaproteobacteria > Pseudomonadales > Pseudomonadaceae > Pseudomonas > Pseudomonas sp. YQ_6. Next base: position 176,610 of record NZ_JBICJR010000005.1, on the reverse strand, counting down.
GACCCTGCTGCAATCGCGTGAGCCGATCCTGTCGCCGCGCTTTGCGCCAGATGGCAAACGTATCGCCTACGTCTCGTTCGAGCAGAAGCGCCCACGTATCTTCGTGCAGAACATCGATACTGGCCGCCGCGAGCAGGTGACCAACTTCGAAGGCCTGAACGGTGCGCCGGCCTGGTCGCCGGACGGCTCGCGCCTGGCGTTCGTACTGTCCAAGGACGGCAACCCGGACATCTACGTGATGAACGTGGCCTCGCGCCAGATCAGCCGTGTTACTGCAGGCCCGGGTATCAACACCGAGCCGTTCTGGGGCAAAGATGGCAACACCCTTTACTTCACTTCCGACCGTGGCGGCAAACCGCAGATCTATAAACAGTCGGTCAGTGGTGGTGGTGCCGAGCGCGTAACGTTCGTAGGTAACTACAACGCCAACCCGAAACTTTCGGCGGACGAAAAGACCCTGGTAATGATTCATCGCCAACAGGGCTTTACCAACTTCAAAGTGGCGGCACAGGACTTGCAACGCGGAAGTGTAAAGATTCTGTCTGAAACAAGTCTTGATGAGTCTCCCACTGTTGCGCCAAACGGCACCATGCTAATCTACGCCACCCGCCAGCAGGGCCGGGGAGTCTTGATGCTCGTGTCGCTGAACGGCCGCGTGAGGCTCCCACTTCCTACCGCTCAAGGCGAAGTCAGAGAACCGTCCTGGTCCCCTTACCTGAACTGATTGCGGCGTAATACATTTTGCTTAACACACTGGGGTTTCATTAGGAGTTTCACGATGGAAATGCTGAAGTTTGGTAAATTTGCTGCGCTGGCTCTGGCCATGGCCGTAGCTGTAGGTTGCTCCTCGAAGGGCGGTGACAACGCAGGCGAAGGCGCTGCTGTAGACCCTAACGCTGGCTACGGTGCCAACACTGGCGCTGTTGACGGCTCCCTGAGCGAAGAAGCCGCCCTGCGCGCAATCACCACCTTCTACTTCGAATACGACAGCTCGGACCTGAAGCCAGAAGCCATGCGCGCTCTGGATGTTCACGCCAAGGACCTGAAAGCCAACGGCAACCGTGTTGTTCTGGAAGGTAACACCGACGAGCGCGGCACCCGCGAGTACAACATGGCTCTGGGTGAGCGTCGTGCGAAAGCCGTTCAGCGCTACCTGGTTCTGCAGGGCGTTTCCCCTGCTCAGCTGGAACTGGTTTCCTACGGCGAAGAGCGTCCAGTTGCTACCGGCAACGACGAGCAGTCCTGGGCTCAGAACCGTCGCGTAGAACTGCGTAAGTAAGTTCTTATGCGTATGTGCCGCCGTGTAGTAACCGTCCTCGCACTCAGCCTGCCGCTTGCGGCCTGGGCTGAGGTCCCTGTAGTAGATGACAACGCAGGCAGCTATCCGCCTGCGGGTTATGGCACGAGCGGCGCCTATGCCGGGTCAGGGGCTTCGGCCCCTGCCTCTGCACAGGGCCAGCTGTTCATGCAGCTGCAACAGATGCAGGATCAGCTTTCCCGCCAGCAAGGCATCATCGAAGAGCTGCAAAACGATGTGTCGCGCATGAAGCAGGAAAACCTGGAGCGTTACCAGGACCTGGACCGTCGCATCAACAGTGGCGCTGCGCCTGCCGCAACCCCTGACAATTCCTCCGGTGGTGGTGCGTCCAATGCCGCCCCCGATGCCGCAGCAGGTGCTGCTGCGCAACAACCGGCCGGCAGTAGCCAGCCCGGTGATCCGGCGAAAGAGAAGCTCTATTACGATGCAGCTTTCGATCTGATCAAACAGAAAGACTTCGACAAGGCCAGCCAGGCGTTCAACGCCTTCCTGCGCAAGTACCCCAACAGCCAGTACGCCGGTAATGCCCAATACTGGTTGGGTGAAGTGAACCTGGCCAAGGGTGACCTGCAAGGCGCCAGCCAGGCCTTTGCCCAAGTCAGCCAAAAGTACCCGAAGCACAGCAAGGTGCCAGATTCGCTGTACAAACTGGCTGATGTCGAGCGCCGTATGGGCCATACCGACAAGGTAAAAGGCATCCTTCAGCAGGTCGTCACCCAGTACCCCGGCACCTCTGCCGCTCAACTGGCCCAGCGTGACCTGCAGAAGCTCTAGGCGTTGTCGCTGTACCTCTCGAAAGAAACCCGCGCCAGTCGCGGGTTTTTTCGTTAGAATCACTGCCCTTTTTTCGTAAACACGCTGCTGCGGATAACGCTATGTCGAGTCCGCGACAGTGCCTGACGGAGGCGGACAGCCTGTTTAGCTGTCACGCCCGTGGCGATCATGCAAGACACATTACGCATCACCGAAGTCTTTTACTCTTTGCAGGGTGAGACGCGAACGGCCGGGCTGCCCACGGTATTTGTGCGCCTCACCGGTTGCCCCCTGCGTTGCCAGTACTGCGACAGTGCCTATGCCTTCAGTGGCGGTACCGTACGCACCCTTGATTCGATCCTCGAACAAGTTGCCGGCTTCAAACCGCGCTACGTCTGTGTCACCGGTGGCGAACCACTGGCCCAGCCCAACGCCTTGCCGTTGCTGCAGCGGCTGTGTGATGCCGGTTACGAGGTGTCGCTGGAGACCAGCGGCGCGCTGGATATTGCCGGCACCGACACCCGCGTCAGCCGTGTGGTCGACCTGAAAACCCCTGGCTCCGAAGAGTCGCACCGTAACCGCTACGAGAACATCGAGCAGCTGACACGCAACGACCAGGTCAAGTTCGTCATCTGTTCCCGCGAGGATTATGACTGGGCGGTATCCAAGCTGATCCAGTACAACCTGGCAGAGCGTGCCGGTGAGGTGTTGTTCTCACCCAGCCATCATCAGGTGAACGCCAGTGACCTGGCTGACTGGATCGTTGCTGACAACTTGCCTGTACGCTTCCAACTGCAGCTGCACAAGCTGCTGTGGAACGACGAGCCCGGACGTTGATTGAGGAGCACGTACACATGACAGAAAAACGCGCAGTAATCCTGTTGTCCGGCGGCCTGGACTCGGCCACCGTGGTTGCCATGGCCAAGGCCGAAGGCTACAGCTGCTACACCATGAGCTTCGACTACGGCCAGCGTCATCGCGCCGAGTTGAACGCCGCTGCCCGCGTGGCCCGCGACTTGGGTGTGGTCGAGCACAAGGTGATTGGGCTGAACCTCGACGGCATCGGCGGTTCGGCATTGACCGACAGCAGCATCGACGTGCCGGAAGCCCCGGGTGAAGGCATTCCGGTCACTTACGTGCCGGCGCGCAACACCGTGTTCCTTTCGCTGGCGCTGGGTTGGGCAGAAGTGCTGGAAGCGCGCGACATCTTCATTGGCGTCAACGCCGTCGATTACTCTGGCTACCCGGATTGCCGTCCCGAGTTTGTCGAGGCCTTCGAGCGCATGGCCAACCTGGCGACCAAGGCTGGCGTAGAAGGGCAGGGCTTCCGCATCCAGGCGCCGCTGCAGAACATGAGCAAGGCGCAGATTGTGCAGGCGGGTATGGCCCGTGGTGTGGACTACAGCCTGACCGTTTCCTGCTACCAGGCCGACGATGACGGCCGCGCCTGTGGCAAATGCGACAGCTGCCGCCTGCGCGCCGATGGTTTCAAGGCCGCCGGTATCGAAGACCCGACTCGGTATTTTTGAAAAAATCGTGATTGGGTGTTGAATTCTCGTTAGAAATCAGTATTATACGCGCCATCAAATGGGTCGTTAGCTCAGTTGGTAGAGCAGTTGGCTTTTAACCAATTGGTCGTAGGTTCGAATCCTACACGACCCACCATACGCAGTACGTTAGAGCCCGCTACCAGAAATGGTCGCGGGCTTTTTCGTTTGCGCTACGGGTGTTCGGAAAAAAGGGGCGCAGAGCGCCCACGAATTACTCGGCCCATTCCGGGTCGCCAGTGAACACCACTGTCAGCCAGCGGTCCGGCCCTTCGCCGCCTACCGCGTCGCCAATCTCGTTGCGCCAGGCATCCCATTCATCGATGGTCTTCGCAGCCATGGCTTTGGGCACGATGAAATACAGCTCGATCTCCCTCGAGCGCCCGACCTTGGCGACATAGGCGCGGTAAGATTGCAGGCCGTGGCGAGCGACGAAGGCCTTGGCAACTTCATCTACGTGCAGCTTGAGGTCGCCGGGGGTGACCAGGAAGATTTCAGACAGCGCCTGACGCACCACCGACATCGGCAACGGCACGATCACCAGGCACACCAGCGCCAGCACCGCCGGGTCGATGTACGGTGATACCCATTCCAGCGAAGTGCCCTGTACTGCATAGCCAAAGCAGAAGGCGATCAGCAGCGCGGCAGTGATGCTGGCCGACATCACCCAGCCCTTGACGTCCATGCGCACGAAGTCTGACTTCAGTTTGCGGTTGGCGCGGGCCTCGATGACGGCGATGGTCACGCAGGTGATCACCGTCAGCGCCGCGTAGACCATGGCAATGCCGAACTCCAGGTGGCGCCCGCCTTGCAGCAGGCTGCTGACGGCGTTGATCAGCGCGTAGATGGCCACGCCGCCGAGCAGAATGCCGTTGAGCGCCAGTACCATGGGCTCCAGGTGCCAGAAACCCATGGTGAAGCGCTCGCGCAGCTTGCGCGACATCTGCACGCTGGTGGTGTGCGAAGTGATCAGCTTGACCACCACAAGCGACAGCCCGCTCATGCTGGCGTCGACCAGCGAGTACACACCGTCGAAGACGATGGAGAACGAGCCGGAGGCAAGGCCGAAGGCGATGCCGATGGTGGCGATGAACAGGGTTGCGGCGATCGAGGTGCGTAAAAGCCCTTGTTCGCTGGTGATGTCGAAGAAGGTGGATCGGGTTGGATTAGGCATAAGTTGTGCTCAAAAATAACAATGGTGCGGTGCCTGTCAGGGCCTCTTCGCGGGCACGCCCGCTCCCACAGGAACTCCACAGCCCCTTAGGGCACGCCGAACCTGTGGGAGCGGGCGTGCCCGCGAAGAGGCCCTCACAGGCTAGACGCGAAACTGCTCCATCAGCGCCTGCTGCTGGTTGGCCAGCCGGTTCAAGGCCTGACTGATGCGTGCCGATTCATCGGCCTGCCCGGCCAGTGATTCTGTCACGTCTCGAATGCCGGCCACGTTACGGTTCACTTCCTCGGCCACCGCGCTCTGCTCTTCCGCCGCCGAGGCAATCTGCAGGTTCATGTCGCTGATCACCGCCACGGCCTCGCCAATACGCTGCAGTGCCGGTAATGCCTGCTCCATGCGTGCGGCGCTGTCCTGGGCCTGGCGTTGGCCTGCATGCATGGCCCCCACCACGTCCTGGGTGCCTTGCTGAAGGCCTTCGATGACCTGGCGAATTTCCTCTACCGAAACCTGCGTGCGCTGGGCCAGGCCGCGCACCTCATCGGCAACCACGGCGAAGCCACGCCCGGCTTCGCCTGCGCGGGCCGCTTCGATGGCGGCATTCAGTGCCAGCAGGTTGGTTTGCTCGGCAATGGTGCGGATCACTTCAAGCACCGAGCCGATTTGCCCGCTGCGGTCTTCCAGTGCACGTGCCTCGTCCATGGCAGTGTTCATGCCTGCGGCCAGGCGGTCGATGCCCTGGCGCGTGCTGTCCACCAGTTGCAAGCCTTCCTGGCTGGCCTGATCCGCGGCGCGTGCGGCCTGGGCCGCCTGCGAGGCGTTGTGGGCGACATCAAGTGCGGTGGCGCTCATTTCATTGGCCGCTGTGGCCACCTGTTCGATTTCGCGATGCTGTTGCTGCATGCCGTTGCTGGTCTGACTGGCGATGGCAGCCGATTGGTCGGCGGTATCGCGGGCTTCCTGCAGCGAGCCCTTGACCTGGGCAATGACCGGTTGCAACTTGTCGAGGAAGCGGTTGAACCAGCCGGTGAGCTGGCCCAGTTCATCCTGGCGGGCGTAGTCCAGGCGACGGGTAAGGTCGCCTTCACCACTGGCAATGTCTTCCAGGCGTGCAGCCACGGCCAGGATTGGCCGGGTAACGCCGCGCGCGGTCAGCCACACCAGCAGCAAACCGGCGATAGCCGTGCCAAGGCCTATCAGCAGGCTGGTGAGGTTGGCATTCTGGTTATGGGCGTCAAGGCGCTGGTTGAGGGCTGCGGCGGGGGCCTGCAGCACGCTTTCCGGCAGTTCCAGTACTACCTGCCACGGGGCTGTGTCAGGGATTGGCGTGAAGGGGTGGGCCACGCGCAGCAGGCCGTCGGCTACCGCTTTGTCCATGGGCTTACCGAGCGTGCTGTCGTCGCGGCTGTTGCCCGCCAGCAGGCCGGCGGCGGTGGCGATGCTCACCTGGCCCTGACCGTCGAACAGATCGCGGCGGCCGGCCACGCTCAGTTGCTGCAGGTTGGCCAGGCCGATGTCCAGGCCGACCACGCCGACTACCTTGCCGTGTTCCAGCAATGGCAGAGCGATGCTGGTCATCAGCACCTGACGGCCGTTGACCTCGTCGAGGTACGGTTCGAGCATACAGGCCCTGGCGGTGTCCTGCGGACAGGTCAGCCAGCGATTCTTCGCCGCGCCGTTGCTGCCGATGCTGGTGTCGCCGAGCATCGTTTCCGGCATGGCTTCAAGTTCCAGGGTGCCGGGGCTTGGTTGTGACCAGTACAGCGAGAAACGCCCGCTCTCATTGCTGCCCATGGCGTCCTGGCTTAGGTACTGACTGTCCTGCTGGTCCAGGGCATTGGGCTGGAACACCACGTACAGGCCGATCACGTCCGGGTTGCCGGCCAGGCTGGCACGCGCCTGGCGGGTTAGTTCGGCGCGCAGGTCGCTACCACCACGGTCCTTCAGCACGTGTACCAGGCGGGCAAAGCCATTGCCATACTGGTAGGCGTCCATGAAGTAGCGCTGGATACGCAAGGCCTGGGTTTCGGCGTGGGCCTGCAGGCGCTGGCGGGCGCTGTCTTCGAGCATGGCAGTGTTGGCCTGGTTGACCAGGGCGGCGCTGCGATTAGCCTGGGTCAGCGAGGTGGCTACCAGCAAGGCGACAATGGCCAGCAGGCACAGGCCGGCGAGGAGTGTGATCTTCCACTGGATGGAGAGGCGACGCAGCGGCATGAGGGCTTTCCTTTTCGAACAAATGCAACGCCCGCGATCAGGCGCGGGCGTTGTTGGCAGCGAGGGTCATTCGGCGACGTAGTTGGGCGGTGCCGCGCGGAAGGCTTTGGTCAGCCAGCCCAGGTAGACCAGCCCGAGCGCAGCCCAGATACCGCCAAACATCAGCGAATGTGCGTTCAGGTCCAGCCACAGCGAGACGATGATGCAGAAGCCGATGGTCGGCAGCACCAGGTACTTCAGCTGGTTGGCCAGGCCTTTACGGTTGCCTTCGCGCAGGTAGCAGTGGTTGATCACCGACAGGTTGACGAAGCTGAACGCGACCAGGGCGCCGAAGTTGATGATGGAAGTGGCGGTGACCAGGTCGAAGAAGATCGCCGACAGCGAAATCAGCCCTACCACGGCAATGTTCAGCACTGGCGTCTTGTAGCGCGAATGCAGGCGGGCGAAGACGCTGGCCGGGATCACGTTGTCGCGGCCCATTACATACAGCAGGCGCGACACGCTGGTTTGCGAGGCCAGGCCCGAGGCGATGGTGTTGATCACGGTGCAGGCGATGAAGATCGACTGGAAGAGCTTGCCGCCAACGTACAGGGCAATTTCCGGCAGGGCTGCTTCCTGGTCGTGGAAGCGGGCCATGGTCGGGAAGTAGGCCTGAATGAAGTACGACACGGTGATGAACACCACACCGCCAATCAGTGCGGTGAGGAAGATCGCCCGGGGAATGGTCTTGGCCGGATCGCGGGTTTCCTCGGACAGGCAGGTGACCGCGTCAAAGCCCAGGAACGAGAAGCACAGGATGGTCGCACCGGCGGCCAGGGCGCTGAACTGGGTCTGGCTGTCGGCGAACGGTATCAGGCTCCAGGTGGTACCCAGCCCTTCACCCTGGTCCAGGCCGCGCACGCACAGGTAGATGAACACGGCGATGATCGCCACCTGCACACCCACGAACAGCAGGTTGAAGTGCGCCACCAGGTTCACGCTGCGCATGTTGATCAGGCTGATCAGGGTGACGAAGCCGGCCACCCACATCCACTCAGGCACTTCCGGGAACATGGCCGAAAGGTACAGCTTGGCCAGTAGTGCGTTGACCATCGGTAGCAGCAGGTAGTCCAGTAACGAAGACCAGCCCACCAGGAAGCCCACGTGCGGGTTGATCGCGCGCTGGGTGTAGGTGTAGGCCGAGCCCGACTGCGGGAAGCGTTTTACCAGGGTGCCATAGCTAACTGCGGTGAACAGGATGCCAGCCAATGCCAGGATGTAGGCGCTGGGTACATGCCCGGCAGTAATCCCGCTGACGATGCCGAAGGTATCGAACACGGTCATCGGGGTCAGGTAGGCCAGGCCGATGATGATCACGTGCCAGAGGCGCAGGGTTTTGCGGAGTTGGCCGTTGCCGGAAGCGCTGTGGTCAGGCTGCATGCTGGCATGGCTCCTGCTGCTGGGCGTAAACGACGGGCACGGTGTATTGCGCATGCGGCAAGGGCGAGCGGGTGGGCTCCATGTTGTTCACCTTTTATGTTGGAGCGGCGGAAGGCGCGGAGGGGCGCGCAAAGTGGTGAAAATAAAAAACGATGGCTAGGTGGGTGTCAAGTTAAACATGACAAGATGTTGCAAGATTGAAATATCTATCGATTAAATACGGGGTTTATTCGGTTTTTGCGCGTTTTTTTGCGATTATGATCAATTTGTGTGTTCGTAAAAATTAACGAGCTATTTGCTTGTCTCACCGTGATGTCGGATGTGTCCGAAAAATGGCATTTCTCGACCTGGGCCAGCGCTCGGCCCAATCGGGGGTGGTACTCTTCGATTTCTGCGTGGCCTTTGGCCGCCTTCGAAGCCCTTACGGACAGCAATCGGTTCTATTCATGAAGAAATCAGTTGGCATCCTTTCCGGCCTGGCTATCGCCATTGCCGTCGCAACTACCGCAGGCGCCTGGTACACCGGCAAGCAGCTGCCGGCAGAGCTGGACAACGCCCTTGCACGCAGCAACGCCGAACTCAAAAAGGCCCTGGTCAGTACCGGTGGTAGCATGAGCATCGAGCGTGTGTCGCTGGAGCAGCATCTCTTCAGCAGCACTGCCCAGTACCGGCTCAAGGCTCGCGACATCAACGTGGGTCAGGGCGAGGTGATCAATTTTGACGTGGGCATGACCGACCAGATCGAGCACGGCCCGTTTCCGTGGTCGAGGGTCAGGGCACTGAAGCTGATGCCGGTAATGGCGGTCAGCAACAGCACGCTGCAGAAGGATGACGCCGTCGCGCCATGGTTCGCCGCTGCGGGTGAAAAGGCCCCGATCAGCGCGCAGACCAGCCTGGGTTACGGCGGTAGTGTGGTCAGCCAGGTTCAGCTGGCGCCGCTCAAGTTTGACGAAGCGGATGGCAACAGCCTTGACTTCTCGGGCATGCAGTTCGAAGTGAGTGGGGACAAGGAGGGCAAGGCCTCGAAGTTCCAAGGCCAGGCCGACAGGCTGGTGATGAAATGGGTGCATGACGACCAGCCGCCGGCCACCTTCGAGCTCAAAGGGCTGACGTTTGGCGGTAACCTCGCAGCCACCGCGCACGATGCCATCTATGTCGGCAACGTCGATCTGGCGTTGGCCGAAACCAAGGTCACCCTTGGGCCGAAACAGCAGGTGCTACTGATCAAGGGCCTGGAACAGAACGCCTTGCAAACCCTCGACGGCACGGACACCGTAGGTGGTCGCGCGGAGTACAAGGTCGGCGACATCAGCTGGGATGGCCGCGCGGTGGGCAAGGCGCAGATGGCAGTGAGCGTGACCTCGGTCAACGCCCCGGCGCTGCAGGCATTGTCGAAGTGGTACCAGTCGCACTTGCCGGAGTTCGAGGCCGCCAGTGCTGCTGGCCAGCCGGTGCCGCAGATCCAGATGGACGACGCCGAAAAGGCCCGCTTCCAGGGTGACTTGCAGAAATTGCTGGCCGCCAAGCCCAAGCTGGCGGTAGAAAACCTGTCGTTCAAGACCGCCAATGGCGAGAGCCGCTTCAACCTGTCGATGGACCTCGCCGCGCCGGCCAGCTTCGACTTGCCGCCGGACCAGCTGAGCAAGCAGATTATCACGGAGGTGAAAGGCAAGCTGTCGCTGTCCAAGCCGATGATCGGTGACCTGGCGACCTTGCAGGCGTTGCTGGATGGCCAGACCGACGCCCAAGCGATTGCCATGCAGTCGAGCCAGGCGGGGGAGATGGTCGGCATGATGGCGCTGCAGAGCGGCATGGCTACCGTGCAGGGCGATGATGTGGTCAGCAGCCTGCACTATGCCGATGGCATGGTCGATTTCAATGGCAGAAAAATGACCGTGGAAGAATTTGCCATGTTCATGGCGGCGCATCTGGGGGCCCTGTCGCCGCAGGGGTGATGGTTTCTCCTGTTGCGGCCTCTTCGCGGGTAAACCCGCTCCTACGAGATTTCACAGTGTAGGAGCGGGTTCACCCGCGAAGGGGCCCGCACAAGCACTACAAAAACCCCTTTAGTAATCGCTGGATTGTCTGTAGCCTTCGGCCTCCGATAATAATCCGCGCCCGCAGAGGGCCGTGGCGGTCAGCATGCCGTCCGGCGCCCTTAGCCGATCTGCCAGGGCCGGGTGATACACTCGATTTGACGCGCAAGCGCGCCTGCAGGTCCAGCGATCATGACCCAGATTTCCGAACGCCTATTGGTTCAGGCCCACCTCGACGCCAAGCAGCCCAACCCGCTGACAGCCGAGCAGGAGGCCGAATACCGTGCGGCCATCGCTGCCGAGCTCAAAGCCCAGAATGCCGTGCTGGTTGCCCATTACTACTGCGACCCGGTCATCCAGGCGCTGGCTGAAGAAACCGGCGGCTGTGTCTCCGACTCGTTGGAAATGGCCCGCTTCGGCAAGAACCACCCGGCCAAAACGGTCATCGTGGCCGGTGTGCGCTTCATGGGCGAGACGGCAAAAATCCTCACCCCGGAAAAGCGCGTGCTAATGCCGACACTGGAGGCCACCTGCTCGCTCGACCTGGGCTGCCCGGTGGAAGAGTTCTCGGCCTTCTGCGACCAGCACCCTGAGCGCACCGTGGTGGTCTACGCCAACACGTCCGCAGCGGTGAAGGCACGCGCCGACTGGGTGGTGACTTCAAGCTGTGCACTGGAAATTGTCGAAAGCCTGATGGACAACGGCGAAACCATCATCTGGGGACCAGACCAGCACCTGGGCCGTTACATCCAGAAGCAGACCGGTGCCGACATGCTGCTGTGGGACGGTGCCTGCATCGTTCACGAAGAGTTCAAGTCGCGCCAGTTGGCCGACATGAAGGCGCTGTACCCGGATGCTGCGATCCTGGTGCACCCCGAGTCGCCGGAAGCGGTGATCGAGCTGGCCGACGCGGTGGGCTCCACCAGCCAGCTGATCAAGGCTGCCCAGACCCTGCCGAACAAAACCTTCATTGTCGCCACCGACCGTGGCATCTTCTACAAGATGCAGCAGCTGTGCCCGGACAAGGAATTCGTCGAAGCCCCCACCGCCGGCAACGGCGCGGCATGCCGCAGCTGTGCGCATTGCCCGTGGATGGCGATGAACACCCTGGAGCGGGTGCTGGATTGCCTGCGTAACGGCACCAACGAAATTTTCGTTGACCCGGCGCTGGTGCCCAAGGCGATCAAGCCGCTTAATCGCATGCTGGACTTTACCCAGGCGGCGCGGCTGAAGCTGTCTGGTAATGCCTGACGCCAGACCGCGTCATACTCTTCGCGGGCTCGCCCGCTCCCACAGATATTGCACCGTTTACCAAGGCGGTGGAGTACCTTTGGGAGCGGGCTTGCCCGCGAATCGCCTTCAGCGCCCCATCATTTCCTGAACCATGCGCCGCTGCTCCATGATCTCGCGCTGGCGCTGGTCAATCTGTGAGGCCAGCGGGAAGTTACCGCCCGCCCGACGCTTGGCGTAATCCAGCTGCTGGATTGCCTGATCAAAGTCGCCGACCAGCGTGAAGTATTCGGCACGCGCCCGGTGCAAGCCAATGGTATTGCCCGACAAGCCACGCACCTCGGCCATGTCGTACCACACATCCGGGTCATCCGGCCGACTCTTCACCAGCTCGTTCAACACCTTCTCGGCCTCAGCCGGTTTGTTCTGTTTCACCAGCAGGTCGGCGCGCACCTGTTTCAACGGGTAGTTGCCCGGGTACAGCCCCTGCATCCGTTCGGCGCGCTGCTGGGCGTCGGCAAGACGGTTGTTGGTGATGTCCAGGTCGATCTGCGCCAGGTTGTAGGTGATGTCGTTGGGCGCCTTGGCCAGCAGCGGCTTGAGCATTTCACGGGCCTCGTTCAATTGCCCGCCCTTGATCTGTGCCAAGGCCAGGCCATAACGTGCGGCGTCCAGCTTTGGGTCTTCGTCCAGTTGGGCGCGGAAGCGCTTGGCGGCAAGCCCCGGCGTGCCTTCGTAGGTCAGCGCCACCCGGGCGCGGATCAGCTGGTAGCGCATGCTGTCTTCGATACCACCCTTGGGCGCCTGGTCGGCGCGGTTACGGGTGTCGGCAATACGTGATTCGGTCACCGGGTGGGTCAGCAGGAACTCCGGCGGTTTGGCGTCATAGCGATACTGGCGTGCCAGGCGCTCGAACATGGTCGGCATGTTGCGTGGATCGTAGCCGGCCTTTTCCAGGTTCTGGATACCGATACGGTCGGCTTCCTGTTCATTCTGGCGCGAGAAGCGCCGTTGCTCCTGAATGGCCGCTGCCTGGGTGCCGGCAATCATGCCGATGCCCGCATCGCCGGCGCCACCTGCGGCCAGTACGATGCCGGCCAGCAGCGCCGCCATCATCGGCAACTGCATACGCTGCTGGGCCTCGACACCCCGCGCGAAGTGGCGTTGCGACAAGTGCGCCAGTTCGTGGGCCAGTACCGAGGCATATTCGCCCTCGGTCTGGGCGTTGAGGAACAGCCCACCGTTGACCCCTACAATGCCGCCCGGGGCGGCAAAGGCGTTCAGCTCGCGGCTGTCGATCAGGATGAATTCCAGGCGCCGGTCCTGCAGCTGGCTGGTTTCGGCCAGCTTGTACACGCTGGTTTCGACATAGTCCTTGAGCTGTGGGTCATTGAGCTGATTGACCTGGCCGCGCAGCAGGCTGAGCCAGGCACGGCCCAGTTGGTGCTCCTGTTGCGGCGAGACGATCGCAGAACTGGCATCACCCAGTGATGGCAGGTCGTCAGCATGGCCGGGAAGGGCCATCAGGCAGGCCAGCGTCAGCAGGGTAGGGCGCAGTAGATTCATGCATGAAGCTCGCGTCGGATCAAAGATACCTACTGTAGCGGGCTCACACGTTGGCGACCAGTGGCGCTATCCTAGCCAGCCATGCCAAGAAGCACCCTGGCGATGCCTTTGGAGACCCTGCAATGAGTAACACCCTGACCTGCGACGCCGAACTGGACGCCAGTGGGCTGAATTGCCCTTTGCCACTGCTCAAGGCCAAGATGGAGCTCAATCGCCTGGCCAGTGGCGCGGTGCTCAAGGTAATCGCCACGGACGCAGGCTCCCAGCGCGACTTCCGCACTTTCGCCCAGTTGGCCGGTCATACCCTGCTGCAAGAAACGGCCGAGGCCGGTACCTACACTTACTGGCTGCGCAAGGCCTGAGTCTTTTCCAAGGATCGTCAATGTTCAAAGTGCTTCGCGACTGGGTGCAGCGCTACTTCTCCGATGAGGAAGCGGTGGTGCTGGCGGTCCTGTTGTTCCTGGCTTTTACCGCCGTGCTCACCCTGGGCGGCATGCTCGCGCCGGTGCTGGCGGGCATGGTGCTGGCGTTTCTGATGCAGGGGCTGGTCAACGCCCTGGAGCGCGTGCGCGTACCTACACGGCTGGCAGTGATGCTGGTGTTCGCCTTGTTCATGGGCGCACTGGCGGTGTTCATGCTGGTGCTGGTACCGCTGCTGTGGCACCAGCTGATCACGCTGTTCAACGAGCTGCCGGGCATGCTCGGCAAGTGGCAGTCGTTGTTGCTGCTGCTGCCGGAGCGCTATCCGCACCTGGTGTCGGACGAGCAGGTATTGCATGCCATCGAATCGGTGCGCGGTGAAATAGGCAAGTTTGGTCAATGGGCGCTGACCTTCTCGCTGTCCAGCCTGCCCCTGCTGGTCAATGCCATGATCTATCTGGTGCTGGTGCCGATTCTGGTGTTCTTCTTCCTGAAGGATCGCGAACTCATTGGCCGCTGGGTCAGCGGCTACCTGCCGCGCCAGCGCACCTTGCTGAACCGGGTGGGCAGCGAGATGAACCGGCAGATCGCCAACTACATCCGTGGCAAGGGTATCGAGATTCTGATCTGCGGCATTGCCACTTACATCGCCTTTATCAGCCTGGGCCTCAATTACGCAGCACTATTGGCGTTGCTGGTGGGGTTGTCGGTGGTGGTGCCTTACGTGGGCGCGGTGGTCGTGACCGTGCCGGTGACCCTGATTGCGCTGTTCCAGTGGGGCTGGGGCGACCAGTTCATCTACCTGATGACAGTGTACGCGATCATCCAGGCGCTGGATGGCAATGTGCTGGTACCGCTGCTGTTCTCCGAAGCGGTAAGCCTGCACCCGGTGGCGATTATCTGCGCGGTGCTGCTGTTTGGCGGGCTATGGGGGTTTTGGGGGATATTCTTCGCCATCCCCCTGGCGACGCTGATCAAGGCCGTGCTGGATGCGTGGCCCAAGCAGGAGCCTAGCGTTTCACCGATGCTTTGAATGTAATTGGGGCCGCTCTGCGGCCCTTCGCGGGCACGCCCGCTCCCGCTGGGCTCTGCACAATTCCAGTGGGAGCGGGCGTGCCCGCGAAGGGCTGCAAGGCAGCCCCATTCAATTTCAAGCCTTGTTCAAGGCTTGGGCGGCCGCCAATACGGCATCCACATGCCCGGGCACCTTCACGCCACGCCATTCCTGGCGCAGCACCCCGTCCTTGTCGATCAGGAAAGTGCTGCGGTCAACGCCCATGTATTCCTTGCCATACAGCTTCTTCAGCTTGATCACGTCGAACAGCTGGCACAGGGCCTCGTCCTTGTCGCTGATCAGCTCGAACGGGAAGCCTTGCTTGGCCTTGAAGTTCTCGTGCGACTTGATGCCATCACGCGATACACCGAATACCACGGTGTTGGCCGCGGCGAAGGCGTCGTGCTGGTCGCGGAAGCCCTGGCCCTCAGTGGTGCAGCCTGGGGTGCTGTCCTTGGGGTAGAAGTACACCACCACCTGCTGGCCCTTGAGTTCTGCAAGGCTGACGGTTTGCCCGCTGGTGGCCTGGGCCTGGAAGTCGGCGACAGGTTGGTCGAGTGCTACAGCCATGATCGGTTTCCTTACATTGGGTTCTGGGGACGCCAAGGCTCGATCAGTGCGTCGAGGTTCAGGGCATCGGCAAAGTCCAGGAACTGGTCGCGTAGCCAGCTGATCTGCGTGCCGGCCGGCAGAATCACGGTGAACTGGGCGTTGAGCATGCTGCTACCGGTTTGCGGCGCCAGGTAGGTGTCGCAGGTCATGGCTTCCAGCTCGACGCGGTGGTCAAGGAAGAACTGGCACAGCTCGTTGATGATGTCCGGGCGGTAGGCAGCGCTGACGTAGGCCACATACGGAAGGGCCTGCGGGCGCACTTCCTGGTCCGCGCTGCGGACCACGTCGAGGGTCAGGCCGTGCTTCTTGCCCAAACCTGGCAGGGTGGATTCGAGACGTGCCAGGGCGTCCCAGCTGCCGCCCACCTGCAGCACCAGGGCGCTGGTCTCGCCGTGGCGGCTCAGGCGCGAGGTGACCACCGCGCAGCGGTTTTCGAAGGCAGCGCGGCTGAGGACGTTGGCCAGCTCCATGGGGTTCGGGCCCAGGGCACTGATGACAAGGAATTGTTCGCGGACGGTGGGGGTGGACATGCAGCATTCCTAAAGCGATGAGCGGTCGGCACAGGACGGGCAAAAGCCTCCTGTCGGCAGGGCCCGGGGCTCGCATGCGAGGTCTTGGACGCTGGCGGGGAGCAAGGTCGACGGCCCGGCGGGCCGCGCTGCACCGATCAAAGGGCCAAGGGTAGCGAAATAAGCCGCCGAGGGGAATGCTCCACCCGCCTGCTTCGCTTGTGCAAGGTCGATGCCCCCAGTACCATTACCGCTCTCTTTTTCCGGCAGGAGCAGTTACATGATTGCGGGCAGTATGGTGGCATTGGTCACACCCATGGATGCACAAGGGCGTGTTGACTGGGGCAGCCTCGACAAACTTGTAGACTTCCACCTGGAAAACGGCACCCATGCGATCGTCGCTGTCGGCACCACCGGTGAGTCGGCCACGCTGGATGTCGAAGAACACATCCTGGTCATCAAGCACGTGGTCGAGCGCGTCAAACGCAGCGCCAAACCGATTCCGGTCATCGCCGGCACCGGTGCCAACTCCACCGCCGAAGCCGTGCACCTGACCCAGAACGCCAAGAATGCTGGCGCCGACGCCTGCCTGCTGGTTGTGCCGTACTACAACAAGCCGACGCAAGAAGGCCTGTACCAGCACTTCAAGCACATTGCCGAAGCCGTCGACATCCCGCAGATCCTGTACAACGTTCCCGGCCGTACCTCCTGCGACATGCAGGCCGAGACCGTGATCCGACTGTCGACCGTGCCGAACATCATCGGCATCAAGGAAGCCACGGGCGACCTGGCCCGCGCCAAGGCCATTCTCGATGGCGTCAGCAAGGACTTCATCGTCATGTCCGGCGACGACCCGACTGCCGTCGAGCTGATCCTGATGGGCGGCAAGGGCAACATCTCCGTCACCGCCAACGTCGCTCCGCGCGAAATGGCGGACCTGTGCGAGGCCGCCCTTGAGGGCAATGCCGAGAAGGCCCGCGCAATCAACGAAAAACTCATGCCGCTGCACAAAGACCTGTTCTGCGAGTCCAACCCGATCCCGGTGAAATGGGCGCTCGTCGAAATGGGCCTGATGCAAAAAGGTATTCGCCTGCCCCTGACCTGGCTGAGCGAAGGCTGCCACGAAAAAGTCCGTACTGCCTTGCGCCAGTCCGGCGTACTGGTTTAAGAGGAAGTACACCGCATGAAGCGACTGGCTGGTCTTTCCGCCCTTGCCCTGATTATCTCCAGCACCAGCGGGTGTGGCTGGCTGTGGGGCGAGGATGGCTATTTCCGCGACCGCGGCAGTGACTACCTGCAGGCGCACCCGACCGCGCCGATGCAGCTGCCGCCGGACGCCAGCAACGTCAAGCGCCTTGACCCGCTGCTGCCGATTCCGCGTAACGTCGCTGACGATACCGTCAAGGGTGAGTTCGAAGTGCCTCGCCCGCAACCGCTGACCGGCGGTGCCGCCCAGGTCACCGACTACAGCCTGCAGCGCAGCGGCAGCAGCCGTTGGGTGCTGGCCCAGCATTCGCCAGCCGAGGTGTGGCCGGTAGCCCGGCAATTCTTCGAGGACAACGGCTTCCGCATTGCTGAAGAGCGCCCGCAGACTGGTGAGTTCAATACCACCTGGCAGCGTTTCGATGAACTGTCGGCATCGCTTGGCCAGCGTCTGGCCAGCACTGCCAGCAGCGGTGACAGCGAAGTGCGTGTACGTGTGCGCATGGAGCCTGGCGTGCAGCGCAACACCTCCGAAGTGTATGTGGTCAGCGTCGAGCGCCCGGCGGGCAGCACTGCCGAGCCTGCGTTCCCGTCCACCTCCAGCAATACCGGCACCGATGCCCTGCTGGTCGACGAAATGCTTGCCAGCATGAACCGCAGTGCCGAGAAGGGCGGTTCGGTGTCGCTGCTGGCCGCGCGCGATTTCGACGCACCAAGCCGCGTCAGCCTGAGCGAAGACGGCAGCGGCAACCCGGTGCTGTACCTGGGCTCCGACCTGGACCGCGCCTGGTCTGGCGTGGGCCGTGCCCTGGAGCAGGGTGGCGAATGGCGTGTTGAGGACATCAACCGCAGCCTGGGCCTGTACTACATCAACCTGTCTGAAAAACCTGACGACAAGCAGAACCAGCCTGGCTTCTTCAGCCGCCTGTTCGGCAGCGAGCCGACCAAGGAAGAGCGTGAAGCCCGTGCCGAGCGTTACCAGGTTCGCCTGAGCAAGGTGGGTGAGAGCGTGCAGGTCACGGTCGAGAAAAACATCAACACCGTGGCTCCGGCCGATGTCGCCCGCCGCGTGCTGAGCGCCATTCAGGACCACCTGGGCTAAGTGCGCTTCGCGGTACTCGGAAGCGGCAGCCAAGGGAACGGCACGCTGATCGCCAGTGGTGACACGTTCATCCTGGTCGATTGCGGTTTTTCCCTGCGTGAAACCGAGCGGCGCCTGGCGTTGCTCGGGGTTTCTGCAGCTCAGCTCAGTGCAGTGCTGGTCACCCACGAACATGCCGACCACGTGCATGGGGTCGGCTTGCTGTCGCGGCGCTACAATGTACCGGTCTACCTCAGCCAAGGGACCTTGCGCGGCATGCGCAAGCCGGTAGAGGTGGCCGGTTTTCTCGCGTGTGGCCAAAGCCTGCGCATCGGCAGCCTGGAAGTGACCGCGGCGCGGGTCGAGCACGACGCTTACGAGCCATTGCAGTACGTGGTCAGCGATGGTCAGCGGCGTTTTGGCATGCTCACTGACCTGGGCTCGTACGACGCGCTGCTGTTGGAGCGTTACCAAGGCCTGGATGCATTGCTGATCGAGGCCAACCACTGCCGCGACCTGCTGGCACGCGGTCACTATCCGGCCTTCTTGAAGCAGCGGGTGGGTGGCATGCAAGGGCATTTGAACAATCACCAGGCTGCGCGCCTGGTGCACGAGTTGGGCTGGAGCAACCTGCAACACCTGGTGCTGGCCCACCTCAGCAGCAAGAACAACCTGCCACACTTGGCCCGCCAGTGTTTTGTCGACACCCTTGGGTGCGACCCGGACTGGCTCCAGGTGGCGAATCAGGAACACGGGCTCGACTGGCGCGAAATCGCCTAGCCCAACACCTCAAGCAAGCGGAGCCCAATCATGGAAAAACGCGAAGAACTTTACCGCGGCAAGGCCAAATCGGTTTACAAGACCGACGACGCCGACCGCTTGATCCTGCTGTTCCGTAACGACACTTCGGCGTTCGACGGCAAGCGTATCGAACAACTCGACCGCAAAGGCATGGTGAACAACAAGTTCAACGCCTTCATCATGCAGAAACTGGAAGAAGCCGGCGTGCCGACCCAGTTCGACAAGCTGCTGGGCGACAACGAGTGCCTGGTGAAGAAGCTGGACATGATCCCGGTCGAGTGCGTGGTGCGCAACTACGCTGCCGGCAGCCTGGTCAAGCGCCTGGGCGTGGAGGAGGGCATCAAGCTGGAGCCGTCCACCTTCGAGCTGTTCCTGAAGAACGACGAGAAGGGCGACCCCTTCATCAACGAATCCCACGTTGTTGCGTTCGGCTGGGGCACCGCCGAGCAACTGGTGGAAATGAAGAAGCTGTCGTTGAAGGTCAACGAAGTGCTGAGCAAGCTGTTCGATGACGCCGGCCTGCTGCTGGTCGACTTCAAGCTGGAGTTCGGCGTATTCCACGGCCAGATCGTGCTGGGCGACGAGTTCAGCCCGGACGGCTGCCGCCTGTGGGACAAGGAAACCCGCAAGAAGATGGACAAGGACCGCTTCCGCCAGGGCCTGGGCGACGTGATCGAAGCCTACGAAGAAGTTGCCAAGCGCCTGGGCGTGCCGCTGTAAGCGGCACGTTCACGCAAGCGCCTGATACCACGCGGTTTTTTTTAAAAAAGGTTTGCGTTTTAAAAGAACGCTGGTATGATGCGCGGCATTGGAGAGATGCCGGAGTGGTCGAACGGGACGGATTCGAAATCCGTTGTACTGGCAACAGTACCTAGGGTTCAAATCCCTATCTCTCCGCCATACATCGAGAAGCCCCGCAGATTAAGGTCTGCGGGGCTTTTTCGTTTCTGCGTTGTACTACTCTGTTGTACTACTTGGTCCACGCTGGGTAGGTGTTCTTGGTGGCCCACCATTGCTGATATTTGGCGCAACGTGTTCCGTCGTGGCGGCGGGCACCACGGGGATTTGGTTGGGTAGTGTGATGGCATTCTAAGATCATGTAGACTGAGATTGAATAGCCACCACCAAGGACGGACTCATGCCCTATACCAAATTGTTGCTGTGTCTTGCGTGTTCGCAAAAGCCTGGTGGTTTTTGCGTTGCGGGTAAGGAAATCATTCCCGGTCAAGGCGTTGGATCTTGGGTGCGGCCAGTGAGCACTGGGCCGAAATCGGCGATCACCCTGGAGCAGCGCAAGTATCCAGACGGCTTCTATGCAGTCAAGCTTGACCTGATTCGTATAGAGTTTGACGGAAAGGATAATTCTTGCTTCCAGGCAGAGAACCACTTTGTTGGGGCCACGCGGTGGAGGCTCGAAAAGAAATACGCTGCGGATGTGTTGGATCGTATTGTTGACGCCCCCGATGGGTTATGGTTGAAAGGGTGTGAGCCTACTAAGCATGGACTTAATGATCGAGTACATGGGGGGCGACTGATTCATCCGACCCCATCCCTCTATCTGATCAGTGTCGAAAATCTCACGACGACTGTTGAGACTGACTCGGATTCTGGGAGGAAGAAATTTCGTGGTGAGTTTGTATACAATGGCGTTTCGTATCGTCTGTGGATCAAGGATGTGCAGTGGCATAAGAAATATGCTAATTTTGAAGATGGTGAGTATAAGGATGCCGTCAAATATCTAACCATTAGCCTTGGTCTGCTTCATACTGATGGTTATGCATACAAACTCATAGCGGCAGTTTTCTGACTGGAGTGTTCAATGAAGGTTTTAACAATTGGATTCACAGAAAAGAAAGCTGAGCGTTTTTTCTCGCTGTTAAAACTATCTGGTAGTAAAAAACTGATAGATGTTAGATTGAATAACGTCTCGCAGTTGTCAGGGTTTGCGAAGAAAGATGATCTGAAGTACTTTCTAAACGAGCTTTGTGGTATTGAGTATGTTTATGAGCCTGACTTGGCTCCCACCAAAAATATACTAAAACCCTATCAGCAGAAAGAGATTGGCTGGGATGAATATGCTGATAGGTTTATGGAGCTTATGTCAAAGCGACGCATTGAAAAAGCACTGTCTCCATCTGCATTGGATGGGGCTTGCCTACTATGTAGTGAGCACCTTCCTCATCATTGTCATCGACGGTTAGTTATTGAATACTTAAAAGATCAGTGGCCAGAAATTGATCTTCAAGTACAGCATTTGACATGACTAATAAAGTGTTTGTTATGTATCCGGCTGAGTTTCTTTCATTTGTTAAATTTGAAAGAAAGTTTGGTCGAATCCTGCAGTCTAAGAAATTTGTGGTTCATTGTGCAGAAGATCCCAATGGGTTCGTTGAAAGATTTTGCACAGAAAAGTCTATCGAGTTTCAGGGGTTCGAAACTTGGCAAGAGGCAATTCGTGATTGTACTCATGCCGTCCTGTTTGAAGATAGGGATGACTACTTTCTTGTTAAGCAAGCTATTTGGGATATGGGTATTCCGTACCGGGCTATCGAACTCGAGTTGACTAGAGTGGTCAATAGGGATCGTGGTGATGCGTATGATACCTACATTGGTAGAGGAACAATTTGGGGTAATCCGTACCAAATTGGCGCTGATGGTGATAGGGATGAGGTTATTCGAAAATTTAAGTATGATTTTGATAACGGACTCTTAAAGGTCTCTGCAGATTTTGAAAAACATGTCATGGCGATCAAGGGGCATCGGTTGGCATGCCATTGTAAGCCCGCAGCATGTCATGGTGATATTATCGCTGCCTATCTCAATTCGTTGGATGATGGGAAATAGAATCGGATATTTTGGTTCAGTGATGAGCTGAGTTGTAACGTGATTCACTTAGGTTTATCGTCTGGTCTATACCCATCAGCTGAGCATGGTTTCTGGTATCGTGCCCATGGACCTATCCTTGGTTCAGGATCGTCGCTCTTGCGCGCAGATCTCGCGTTTGAAAGTCTGGGGATGACGTTGACAGGATGCGCCAGCGTGCCTGATTTGCGTTGTGAGAAGCGATCTGCTATGGGCCTATGCACCCCTATACCCTTGGCCTGAACGCCGCTTAAATCGGGCTTTGGTGGCTTTTGGGTTGTGTTCGGCGGTCGATGCCTAAGGGGTAACGATTTGGTCCGATGTGCAAAAAAAATGATTGAATGTTTAGTCCCATCAGATTTTTTGCTAGTCTTTAAGTTCAAGTCCCTTCCTCTCGTACCGTTTTCCGTATCAATTTTTTCAGTAAAGCCCGATGCCTGGTTGGTTCGTGACAGGTATGTGCCTTGCTATATGGTTATATCAAATATCCAGTCTATGGCATCGTAATGCTGGTCTGGGAGTTGTGTCGTTGTCTTCCTGATACTCAGTGAGTGATACGCTTCCCCGGTGCTGTTGAAAGAAAATAGGTTGTGCTAATTCTGATGGTGCAGTATTGGCTGTGATTGGGGGGATGGCTTTCCAGTAATCAGAAATTTTATATAGGTACAAAAATTAGAATGACAATAACCTCGGCTGGCTTGTTTAGAGGCTTGCCGATCCGTGCGTCCGTAAAGCGCAATAAGAAAAGTTACGTTGAAATCCTTGCTAGAATCCATGATCAGCTGTTTTCGCTGATGACCCACCACTCTAGAATTACTGTGATTCGTGTAGATCTCCGGTTTCCTGATGGTCCTCGATTAGGTCATAAAAAAGAAGGTCAGCTATTAAGTGCATATATTGAGGCTGTCAAGATCAGACTAGGATCGTTGAGTGTTTGTCGAGTAGGGAAAGTTATTCATGGTGCAGCCAGGGAAATCGGTCCTAAGAAAGGCAAGCCACATTGTCATGTGTTTTTTGGGTTTAATAGTAGAAAGCGTGATCTCGGTGAAATCAACGGTGCCGGCCATACAGGCTTGTGGCAGTTCATTGACCAAACATGGATTAAATTGGCAGGTGGTACGACTCACATCGTCCCTAAAGTCCATAGGTTCGATTGGTTTGATGTTGATAAGCTGGGAGAATGCTTCAAGCATTTATCCTATCTTGCCAAGGTCGAATCGAAAAACTACGGTACAGGTGAGTCTTACAAGCGATTTACAGCATCGCGTCTAAAGCGTAAAGCTGATATGGTTGCAAGTTGTAGTTGTCGAAATTTGCGTGGTGATTCTAGTCGGTGTCGTGATTGCTTTTTTCAAGCTAATCATCGTTCATTGGCGACGGCTGGGGTTGAGCTTGATATTATTAAAGATAGCGTCGATGGGTTAGAAGAACTCGATGCGCTTTGCAGTGGGCTGGGGTCTGAAGCTCAAGAGTTTGACGAATTCATTAAGTCGATTGAAATGGATGAGACAAATCCAATAGAGGAACTTGATGCGCTTTGCAGTGGGCTGGAGTCTGAAGCTCAAGAGTTTGACGAATTCATTAAGTCGATTGAAGTGGATGAGATAAATCCAATAGAGGAACTTGATGCGCTTTGCAGTGGGCCTGGCCAAGGGATCTTGTCTGTGGAGGTTTATCCGCGACATTGAGTTCGCGAGCCAGAAGCTCTGATCGGATGCGATGGTGAAAACGCCAAGATTAGGCGTAAATGGCGCCAAATTCGAACGGATAGCGAAATCTCGTGGCTAGGAGCGCGCTTGCTTGACAAATTTTTGGTTTGGCACAATTATGGTTTACAAATCACATGAAGGGAACAGTCAGGCGGATCCATGAACAAACCATCCGAAATCTCTTCGAGCTTGACCTCTAGCCGTCTTAGCATCATCGCCAAGCGAATACTCGATGTCCTAGATGATGCCCTTCGCACCGCCAGCACTGATCTCGACTGTTCCTACAGCCGTGGCACGCTGTCTTGGGCCAGAATTAAAAACGCGCTAGTCCAGCTTGCACGCTCGAATGAGCACCCATGGTTGACGATCAAGCATTCCGGAAATGACCTGCTGCTGGGCATTGGCAGCGAAACCGTGCGTTTTTTCCTTGACGATCACGAAAATCCCAAGAAAATGCGCGTGCTGAATCCTACGAACTCCGAAGCAAGGCAATTGCAGTTGTTCGAAGAAGATGCCCATTCCGAATACCTGTGGCGGTTTATCATCGAGCGGGCATTGACGGAGGAAGATGATCATCAAATCTATTTCGTCGGGTATGAAGCTCATGCTGAATATGATGGCACTTTAGTGGCGGAATGGCGTTACAACGCAGAACGCGTTAGGACCCTCGTGGCTGTGGATGATGAAATTCCTGCCGCAGCGGAACTTGAACCAATTGAACTATCTCCGATAGACGAAGATACGGCCGAAGGTAAAGATGATGAAGCCGTTGATAGAAATGGACGGGGTGTTTAAGGGTAGTCAGCTACGCCTGGCCCGCCATTACTGGGGAAAAACCCTAAACGACATCGCTGAAGATATAGGTACGACGCGCCAATATGTGTCACAGCTAGAGAATGGGAAAGGAAAGCTAAAGCTCGACGACCCAACTACCAGAGACCTGGCGCGGTCGCTCCATGTAGCCCCGACGTTTTTCTTTAAGCCCGTCGGGGTTTCTCTATCTGAAGAACAAGCTCACTTCCGTAAGCTGGCAACAACAAAGGCCAGCATGAAACAGAAGGTTTTAGCACGAGGTACCGTATTTGATCAGCTTGTAGAGTTCATCGATACCAAGGTACGTTTGCCAGCTGTGGACTTCCCAGACGAATCAGGAGCTGAAACGACTGAAGAAATTGAACAGGCGGCTGAGCGGTTACGTTCATATTGGGGATTGGGTTTTGGACCAATCTCTCATATGGTTAGAGTTGTAGAGCGTGCCGGTGCGGTTGTGACGCTTTTTCAAGACACTTCAACAGAGGTTGATGCGCTTTCAATCACCTCTCGTAGACCTGTCATTGTAAGGAATGAAGCAAAGCAGAGCCCGTTTCGGTTACGATTCGACATTGCTCACGAACTTGGTCATTTAGTACTACATGAAGGACAAGTCACCGGTGATCGCAAAACAGAGTCCGAAGCCAACCGTTTTGCATCAGCATTTCTGATACCAAGATCAACATTCTTGAAGGCTTTTCCTCGACGAGGAAGTAGACTGGATTGGGTTGGTATTAGCAAAATGAAAATGGACTTCCAGGTAAGCAAGGCAGCGATAATTTACCGTGCAAAAGCGCTGGGTCTCATAGATGACTATCAGTACCGGGGTGCCGTGATTTATTTGAAGAATCAGGGTGAAGGAATAACTGAGAAGGAAGACCCGTTTTGTGTCCGTGAACAACCTGAAATGATCAAAACAGCTCTGAAGGTGTTATACGAACATCACGGCATCACACATGAAGCCCTAGCGGAACAACTCGGTATCACACCAGAGTTTCTGGCAGAGGTTCTACCGACTGGCTTGGACATACAGAAGCCTACCAATTTGACACCTCGCTCAGGGCTCAAATTGGTCAAGTAAAAAAGCCCCGCATTGCGGGGCTTTTGTTTTACGGTTGTAAGAAATACGTAACCAGCACCATTTAAGAACTATCAGAGAAGTCTAGTTCTTTAGTAGTCCGACGCCATCTTGTTTCGATCTATCAAAAGACTATTGCGGATAGCTATGTGATCGAATTATCATAGGTCTATCAAAATTAACTACAAAGGATAATAAAATTGAAAACACATCTGTACCTCCGAGCCAGTACCAAAGACCAAGACGCATTGAGGGCAAAAGCTAGCCTGGATGCATTCGTTATCGAGAAGGGTCTTGTTGTTGCTGGCGTTTATTCAGAAAACGTTAGTGGGACAAGGTTAGATCGCCCTGAGCTGATGCGGTTGTTGAATGAGGCTCAGCCCGGTGAATGCATTGTATGTGAAAGCGTTGACCGCCTAAGCCGTTTGTCCCAGTCGGATTGGGAAACGCTGAAAGCCAAGATCAAAGCAAAGGGTCTGCGATTGGTGATTGCTGATTTACCTACAAGCCACATGTTGATCGAAGACAAGGGGATGACTGGTCAGATAATGGAAGTAATCAACAGCATGCTGTTGGACCTCATGGCGACGATGGCTCGTCTCGACCAAGAAAAACGTGTTGAGCGCATTAAGCAAGGCTTGGAGAACAAACGCCTTGCTGACCCAAGCTGGACGCCAAAGGGAAAGGGCAAAAATGTCGAAAAGTGGACGAAAGTACAGATGCTGATGGCTAGGCACCCAACAATGCCTGCGGAAGACATTGCCAAACTCGCTGAGGTAGGTGTTGCAACGGTCTACCGCATCAAGCGTGAAGCCTAACCCCCCCTAGGGCCGGGGGGACGGGGAATTCAGTTGGTTCCATATATCACTGGTAGCGGCTAGTGGGTACATGTACCCGGTTCCCTTGTTGGGGGAGCGTGTAGCAACCGCTTGGCTGATCAAGCTAGTGAGTTCGTAGTGCTGGTGTTGGCTGGTGCTTTCAGTCGTGGCAATTTGGAAATTGCTTTGAGCTTTTGCAGTGGGCTTGCCCCTTGGCTGTACACGTCAAACGTTACGGTGCCTGTTTCGTGTCCAACAATTTCTGCGATCAATGTGCCAGGTACATTGGCCCTTAGCAGTTGTGTGACCACGGTCCCACGGATGCTGTGGAATACGTGCTGTTTGCCAAATCCATGGGCGGTCTTGAGACGACCGAATGCCTTTGAAAGCGGGTCGGACCTGTTCCCATACTTATTACGACTTTTAGAATGCACCAAGAAGCCATCAACCGAATCCTTCAGAAGCCGTTTCACGACCGTCTTGAGCGCAGGATGGATGGGGACAAAACGAATACCTGCCAACGTTTTGCTGTCAGCAATATCAAAGCATTGAACGTCTTCGATGTTGATAACATTTTCTTTGGTCAATTTGCATAGTTCTTCTATGCGTGCACCTGTATACACCCCTAGTAGGATCAGGTCTGCTAACACTTGCTGCCCGCCTTTCGTGGCAGCGTCGTGCAACATTGCCAGGTTTTCAAGGCTGAAATCTTTCCGTTTACCATCGGCCTTGGCCTTGCCCCGCACCTTGGGCAAATCATGGTTTTCGAATGGGTTCACCCGATCTTTGTAATCAGCCCGCCAGCGTTCGTCGTAACGATTCGCCCATTTCCAAAACACGCTTCCCGCCAATAGATATTGGGTCAGTGTTTTGCTTGCCAATTCCATAGAACTCAACCAAGACGCTACTGTATCGGTGTCCAGGGGGGCTTGATTGCTTGTCAGGTAATCTGACAGCTTTTGCAGCTTCGATTCTTGCTGATCAATCGTTTTCTGAGCGATGTTTTGGCCGAGCCTGTACGCCCGGAATGAAATCAGCCTAGCTTTTGTCAGCGGAGATTTTTTCGATGACTGGCTGGTGATTCGATCAGAGATATCAGTTCCTGCTGTTGATCCAAGGTCAGGCTGTGCTTTGTACTGAATGCACGCTCAAGCATGACTTTAAATCCTGCGCGCAATGCATCTTGTAGGCTCAAATCGCCCACAATGTCGTTGTCCGCCTGCATATCCTCCAATCCTTCAAGCCGAGCGACAAGGCCAGGATTGGCTTGTTTGAATAATTGGACATCTGCATCGGTGACTGCAATAGGGGGCAGAGCCTCGCCAATGGCTGCACGTTTCTGCCTTTGGGTTAGCGCCTCGATTTCGTTCGTCGCAGCAACGATAGCTTCCTGCCACCCTTCAGGGGCTTCCTTCGCCTTGCGCGCATGTTGGATTTGGTTTCGCCAAAGGGCCAGATGCGCATGACTGGCATGCACAGCCTCAGTACGTGACGCAGTCTTCAGAGACTGAACGAAGACCTTTTTTCCAATAGCCTTTTGAACATCAACAGGTACAGCTAGGCGTACATACCAAGTCGATTCGTCCCGCTTTCTGAAGATGAAATCCGCCATAGTGCCGCCAAGATCAAAACCTGAACTGTACTACTCATTTGTACTACTTTTCAGCTGTTTGTCCAGGTTTTATGGGGTTTACTGGGTTGGGTATGGATTGGTTGAGGGTCCCTATCTCTCCGCCATACGCGAAGTAGTCGAAGCCCCCGGAAACGTTGATGTTTTCGGGGGCTTCGTCGTTTCAGGGGTTTAAGTTAGGGCAGATTTGCGATCTTTCTTTACATTCAAACCTTCGGTTCAGAGAGCTGGTAGAGCTGGAACCAAACCTGAGTCTTCAAGTGGCACTCAGTCGTGCTCAAATCGTACACGTCGGATTTTAAGTCCGGACGCCTTCCACCCCTCGAGTTTTTTCAGGTGGCTTTTGACGTAGGCCAAGGTGTCAAAAGGCGTTAGATAATGACCGCTTTCGTTATTTAGCTGAATAACCCCGTCCTTTATTGTAAGCATGCCAGCAGAAATCGTTGTGGGATGCGAAATTTTAGATTTTGCAGCAATGGCCACTATGCTTGAGTGCGACGGGTCAGTACCTGAGGCATCATCGTAGCTGCCGATAATGAATTTATTATCCTTCGTCATTACCCATTTATGCTTCTGCTCCGGGCGGATGTCATTTTTGAAAAAATTCACATGCGTAGGCATATTAATCTGTGCCTTGTTATCGTCCATATAGCCTTTCATTAGCTCGACCTCACTGCTGAGTTTTCCTTGTTTAACATCTGTCAGTGGACGAGGTTTTTTGGGGCTGCCCCAGCTATAGCCGCTAGGGTCAGTTCTGTTCACCGGGTCACAAGCGCAATAGGCGTATGCATTTAAGCCGCCACGATGAAATGGGCTGAGCGGGTCTGGATTTAGAAAGCGCATCAGGACGGGGCTGTAGGCTCGCTTGCCATTGCCGAGTAGATAACAATTGATCCTTGTCAGTATATGTTCGCTATTAAATGCAAGCTGCGTTGAAATTCCAGGCACCAGTGTGTGGTATCCGTAGGGGCTGTAGGTACGATGCAGTAAAAACGACGCTTCCGTGCTGCTTCGAGTGTTGCTCATAACGGATGGCCCCTTTCGATTTTCTCACTGATGGTTGCTGAGGCTATTATGTGTTATCTCTAGTGACTTGCTGAACTGGCAGAAATACCAGGGTTTAGCTGCTTCGGGGTGGGGCCGCTATGCCCCCCAAGGCCAGCATCAACTGCTGCATCGTGGAGCCGCCTGTTTTATCCATTCCCAATTGACGGCTGCACCTTGCGCAAGATATTCATGCCTTGGCTTTCGCCTCTTCACCCAAAGCAAACACTAAGGTTTGAGCGTCATTAGCCTTCGTTGTATCTGCCAGAATAGCCCCGATGGCCTCGGAGCTGTCGAGAAAGCGGCAAGCCTCGAAGCGCTTGGTATTGCTCAAGTCCAGTTCAAGGATGGGCATATCCTCGGGGGTGCATGTGTCGCTCTTAGTTGTTTGCCTCGTAACGCATCAAGAATTTCCTTGGGTCGGTTAGGGGCTCCGATTCGATCCGATTTATCGCTACGGTTGAGCATCAGGTAGCCAGTCAAGCCCGTTCGTACGAAGTATTTCCGATATTCGGCGCAACAAACGGGCTATTGGGTTGACCTTAATTTTTCATCATCCCCAACTCAGCATCATCCAGCAGCGCCTTGGCCATCGCGCTCAGGTAATGCGAGGCCCAGATCAGTTTCTGGTCGCCGTCCATCAGGCCGGTGATGATCAGGTCGCGCACGTAACCCATCAGTTCGGAGGCCTGTTCGCGGGCGTCCTGGCAGGGGATGCCGGGTTCGATGCGGAACAGCGGGTGGGTGTTGTTTTCGCCTTGGTAGAAGCAGGTCTTGCCGACTGTGGTGGGTTCTTTTGTGTTGTCGGTGGGCATTGTTTTGTTTCCCTGGATTCTGGGTTGCCTGGGCTGGCCTCTTCGCGGGCATGCCCGCTCCCACAGGTGCTGTGCAGTGCGTGACGGCTGTGGTGACCCTGTGGGAGCGGGCGTGCCCGCGAAGAGGCCTGACCTGCTAATGCAAGGTGTGAGGCTCTGTGGGTAAATGCGGCCGCATCTGCAACTGCATCAACGCCGACTCGACCAGCCCCTGTACCGCTTCCATTTCATGGATTACGGCCTGCATCACGATCGAGCTGTGGGCGGTAGGTTTGAGTTGCACGGATTGGCGGGCCACGGACAGGGCGCAGAGTACGTACTCTGAGGACTGGACCAGGGTGTCTTGCAGGATCTGGGTGGAATGGGGGGAGTAGGGTGGATCGGGGACTGTCTTGCGCATGTAAGCTCCTTGGGTGGTGGAGCCGCCTGGCAACGCTGTCAAACGAATGGAGGCAGCTATACATGGGTTGACAGACCGGTATACCCAAGGACCCGGCGCACACGAATGTGCCCCATGCACAGCTGCCATTAAGCGCTGCAACGGAAACTTGAGTAGTCGGCCTGTCAAAGCCGGTCGCTGATTTCACAACGACGAGCCGAGACTAGAGCGCGACCGAATCCGTCGCAACCGTTTGAGCGGGTTGGCAGTATGTTTGGGAAACGCCCTACAAGGAAGGGGATAATTCTGAGTGGAAGTTGTAGGACGGATTTCTACTAATCAATCAGACAGGCTTCCTGCAACATTTTGTCTTGAACTGACAATGGCACCTTGGGCTACAATGCGGCGCTCTGATACGCCACTCACGCCCAGGCCACACGCCGTAATGATTACGCGCGCTGGGCGATGAACTCTTCCTGACATGGATTCGTTGGATGCTTTGCGCCGTACTGGTCTCCCCCTGCGCCCCTCGCTGGACGGCTGAATTGTCGTCTGCGGCCAGTGCTGCACACTTTCTGAAAACCCCGCACAACTTTGAATGCTGCCGCCAACCATTGGCTGCGGTACGCGGCTGTGCGCCCCACCGAAAATGGAGTGCTCCACTTGCGTAAGAAATTCGTCGCGTCCCTTCTGGCGGTCGCCATCGCCTCTACCACGGCCTGTGCACAGCTCGGGATCAGCAAAGAGCAAGCGGGCACCGTGATCGGTGGCCTGGCCGGTGTGGCCATCGGCTCGACCATGGGCAGTGGCAACGGCAAGATCGCCGCCGCGCTGATCGCAGGTGGCATTGGCGCCTACGTGGGCAACCGCATCGGCCACATGCTCGATGAAAAGGACCAGCAAGCCCTGGCGCTGCGTACGCAGGAAGTGCTGAGCCAGCAGCAAACCACTGCCAGTGCCCAGCCAGTGACCTGGAAGTCCGACCACTCCGGCGCCACCGCGCAGATCGTGCCGGGCAAGGAATACACCAAGACCAAGCAGGTCGAGGTCAAGCGCGCGCCGAAGATCCAGGCGGTGCCGTCGATGAAGCTGATCAACGAGCCGTATGTGACCATCAGCGACAACCTCAACGTGCGCGCCGCGCCTAACCAGGCTGGCGAGAAGGTCGGCAGCCTGAAGAACCACACCGAATTCACCGCCGTGGGCTCCACCGGTGACTGGATTCTGGTCGGCCGCAAGGGTGTGACCGTGGGCTATGTGCACAAGAACTACGTAGAGCCCAAGGCACAAGCGGTCGCCAAGCGTGTAACGCCAGCCGTCAACCTGGACGAGCTGGACGTTGCCGCCAGCAAGGAAACCCAAGGCTTCGACCTGGACTCGGTGCAGTCGCTGCCGACCCAGACAGTTGCCGCCGAAGCGGCCTGCCGCCCGGTCACCGTCAGCCTGAAATCGCAAAGCGGCCAGACCGAACAAGAGCAGAACACCTTCTGCAAACAAGCCAACGGCACCTGGGAACTGATCTGAGGAACTCCATGAAAAAGCACGCGCTCGCGCTGGCTGTGATCGGCGCTTGTGGTCTGGTACCGCAGGCGTTCGCTCACGAGCTGGCCTTTTCCAAGAAAGACAACATCAAGGTTGAAGTGCCCGGGGATGCCTCCACCTGGTGCAAACCCCAGGTCGACCTGACCATTACCCGCCCGGCCTGGGATAACCAGGAACTGCTGTCAGGCCTGCTGACCAAGCTGCCGTTCGTGTTCGCCAAGGACTGCTCGACCGCCAAGGTGAGCTGGAAGGCGGTCGATGCCAAGGGCAACCTGTACGCCAGCGGCTCGGGCAATGCCAGCAACCTGGGGCTGGTGACCCTGGCTGCTGCGCCCGCCACTGCCGCCCCGGCGCCGGCGGCAGCAGCAGCTGCACCTGCTCCGGCACCTGCGCAGCCAGAAGCACCGGCTGCTGCTGCACCGACACCGGCACCTGCTCCGGCCCCAGCCCCAGCTCCTGCTGCTGCAGCGGCCCCGGCAGTAGTCGAAGCCGCACCTGCGCAGGCAAAACCCGCTCCGGCCCCCGCGCCCGCGCCAGCCGTAGCTGCAGAGCCAGCCCCAACCCCCGAAGCCCCGGCAGCAGCCCCTGTTGTGCCGCCCGCTCCGGCACCTGCCACAGCAGTCGCCGCAGCCCCCACTTCGGACTTTGGTCGCTCGGTGGTCCTGGAAAACCGCAACCTGATGCAGGTAACGGACGGCACCGGCTGCAAATGGGTGCTCAGTACCTCGATCATCGGCGATGGCGACACCCTGTCGTTCGGCACCACCCCGGCCATGCCGTGCCCGGCGTCCGGCTTTGGTGAAGGCAGCTTCGACAAAATCAGCTGGAAGGCTGTGGGTACCTACCGGGGTGATAACTGGACCCGCGTTTATGCTCACCCGAGTGGTTTGATCTTCAACAAGCACCTTGAGCCTGCGGTAAAGGACAAGGCCGTTTCTTATCTCACGCCGCAAGCTGACCAGGCCGCGTTCCTGGTCGGTGAGATCCCAGGCCGGCAGATGAAGGTGTACCTGACGTTCACCCGCTCCAGCTACGGCGTGCTCCGCCCGTTCGGCAGCGACCCTTACTACGTCGCGGTCACCCCGGACGAGTCGTTTGCCCTGGACGCGGTCAAGTACAAGGAAGCTGCGCTGGAAATCTTCGACCTGATCAAGACCACCTCGCCGACCACCACCGATGTGGCCAACCTGTTCATCGTCAAAGACCTGTCGGCGATCTCGAACAACATCTGGGGCAACGACGCGCAGAAGATTACCCGCAACCGCATCGGCATCAACCGCCAAGGCCTGTTTTTCGATGTGCGCGACGGAGCCAACTGGGCGGTACAGCGTGAGCAGCAGCGTGTGCGTGAGCAGCGTCAGCGCCAACAGGAACTGGCCCGCGTGCACACCCGTGTGCTGGAGCGTTACCAGCAGTTGCAGGACGGCATGAGCGACTTCAAGGGGCGTGAAACCGAGGCGTTGGCGCAGATGGCGGGTATCAAGGTGCGCTTCGCTTCGCCACTGGAGCAGCAAAACCCTGCGACCTCGGCCAGCGTGGTGCCAATGATGGTGCACGTCACCGGCAAGAAAGGTGACTTCTACAGCATCGACTTCCCGAGCAACGGCCGCCTGGTTGCGGACGAGGAATACAGCGAAGGCTGGTACGTGACCCAGGTGGCCAACGCCACGCCGTACTACCCGCTGGACGACGGCCGCGCCGTGCCTACCTACCGTGCCTACAGCGCCGGTGAACCCGAGGCCTGCAAGCAGGACCACTGTGCCGACCGCGTGTCGTTCGGCGCCGTGCTGGCCAAGGAATTCCCCAACGCCGGTATCGATTTCAGCTGGACCCCCGAGGTCTCCCAACAGTACGTGAACGACTGGAACAACGCTTCCGCCATGGTCCAGTGAGGCAAACACCATGATCAAACAGATGAACAAGAAGCAGCTGCTGATTGGCGGTGTGGCCACAGCGGTGCTGGTGCTCGGTGGTGGCTATGCGATGGTCTCCAGCTCGGGCAAGAAGGCTGCGCTGGCCTACTACGACGACTTCAAGGAGCGCTATTTCCTTGAGGATGTGCTGTCTGAGGGGGACATTTCCTACTCGGCGTTTTCCGGCAACCTGACGGTAGCCGACCCGGAGATCCGCGTGGCGGCGGCGCAGACCAATGGCGCCCAGCAGTTCATGCGCGGCCTGTCGGGCTTGATGGAGTCCGTACAGGGTGGTTCGGCTGAGGAAGGCCTGGCGGGCTGGGCCAAGTACCAGCTCAATGTCAGCCGCAATGTGGCCGGGGTGTACCTGAAGGCTGATGCGCTGAAGCTGGCCCATGACGGAGACAGCAAGGATGGCAGCATTCATATCCAGTTGCTGGGCATGCAGATGGGCAACCCTTACGTTGCCAGCAAGGGTGCCGAAGTCGTGCTGGTGGCTGATGTCAGCGACGAGGTCCAGCCACGTGCCGAGCTGGCCGCCAATGGTCGGGCCGCCCCGTCGAACTTCACCTGGGGCGCCAACATGGCGGTGCGCCAGCCAGTGACTGGCGCGTTTCTGGTCAGCAGCACCGGTGACTTTGGTACCACGGTCGACCTGGACTTCACCATCAAGCGCTCCAGCGATGGCGAAGGCTCGATGACGTTCGTGGTCACCCACCGCAACGACGGCTCCAAGGTGGGAGAGATCGTGCGCAAGGCCGACTTCCAGACGCTGCCGGAGCTGGACGATGTCGAAACCCAGCTCAAAAGTGCCCTGAGCGCGATGCTGATCGGGGCATACAGCCCGTACTCCGGCCAGGCAGTGTTGGCTGAAGCGGTGAGCGGCTTTGCCCGCAAGGCCAAGGTCGAGAACTACTCGGTGAGCTACAGCGGCTTCAAATCGCTGAAAGAGGCTTTCAGCGAATACCAGCAGCAAGTCCCCAAGGCAAAGTTCGCAGCCTTCTGCCAGGAGGTTGGGCTGTCGTCGTGGAGCAGTGACTTTGGCGCCAAGGCCAAGAACCACAGCGACTCGGAATGCGCCATCGGGCAGAAGCTGGTCGAAGACGGCATGTTCGAAGAGCAGTACACCTTCAAGGAAGGCAAGAGCCTGTTTGCGGCGTTGTTCGTGAGCAAGGCGTATCAGCTGGAAACCAATTGACTGGGTAATGGCTGAGTGAACAAGCCCTCGGGAACCAGGAGTTGCCGGGGCTTTTTTAGGGTTGCTGTCAGGCGTACCCGGACCCTGTCGGGCGTGGGATCAGCGCATCGCCGCCAGTTTGATGCCGAATCCCACCAGGCAAGCCCCCGCCAGCCGCTCGAACATATTGGCAATCCGCGGGCTGGCGCGCATGCGCTCGGCCAGTTGATGGGTCAGCACCACGGCAATCAGCCCATACAGGAAGGTCACCACCGCCACTGTCGCCGCCATGAAACCGAACGTCACCAGCCCTTGGTGCTTCACCGGGTCGACGAACAGCGGGAAAAACGCCATGTAGAACATGATCGCCTTGGGGTTGAGCAGGGTGATCATCATGGTCTGGCGCAGGTACTGGCCGTTGTCCATGCGGCAGGTGTGTGCTGCACCACCGGGTTTGCTCAGCAGCATGCGCAGGCCCAAATAGGCCAGGTATGCAGCCCCCGCCCACTGCACCACATGAAAGGCGGCAGGGTAGGTGGCCAGCAGGGTGGCGACACCGGCTACCGCCAGCCACAGCAGCACCTGGTCACCCACGATCACGCCACAGGTCGCGGCCAGGCCTGCCTTGATACCGCCCTTGCCGGTGGCGGTGATCAGGGCGAAATTGCCCGGGCCGGGGATGGCTAGAAGAATAAGGAAGGCGATGACGAATGCGCCGTAGTCGGTGACGCCAAGCATGGTGAGTTCCTGTTGGGCATTGCGAAGGCAGTGCGCTGAACTATCGTCGCCAAAGGCGCGCTTTTCAACCTGTTGTTGCACAGTTGCAAAGAACCTGTGCCAAGTGCGGCTTGGATCCAATGCCTGGAGTCTGTATGATTCCGCGGCCATCAGACGATGGTCGAAGATGATTCATTTAAAGGACTGAGTAATGAAAAAGCTGTTCAAGGCCACCGTTGCCGTTGCCGTCGTTTCGGGTGTTGCCCTGCTGTCGGGTTGCACTGGCCAGGTTTACAACCAACCGAAAAACTGCACCTACGACTACCTGTTCCACCCTTCGGTTTCCATCTCCAAGATCATCGGTGGCTGCGGCCCGATCGATAAACTGCCTCAGCAGCAGTAATCTTGGCGGTACCCTGATCGCGACGCTTGCGGCGTGATCCAAGGCCCCCGGTCATGCACATGGCCGGGGGTTTTTTGTTTTTGACGTGACAAACTGCCGCTGGGGCAACCGGTCGCCTTGACGCTCCGGCCTGCAATTTGTTTGTGCTGGCATTTCAGATACAATCGGAAAAACGATTCAGCCTTGTCGGTCAATTCGACCAAAGGCCGAGCCGTTTTCTGGTTCTCTGGCTGCTGAACAATGATCAACAAAAAGCCTGCGCTGAAGAACACGCTTTACCGGGGCCAGCCACAGGCCCTCACTCTGTTCTCCTGACTGGAATTGATCAATGTTCAAGAAAGCTGGCAAGACCTTGCTGGGTCTGGCGGTCGCTGCAAGCGTCATGCAAGCGCACGCTACAGAAACCAAGAAAGTAGACGTGCTGCTGGTCGGCGGCGGCATCATGAGCTCCACCCTGGCCGTGTGGCTGCACGAGCTGGAGCCAAGCTGGTCGATGGAAATGGTCGAGCGCCTGGATGGCGTGGCCGAAGAAAGCTCCAACGGCTGGAACAACGCCGGTACCGGCCACTCCGCGCTGGCCGAGCTGAACTACACCCCGGAAGACAAGGACGGCAACGTCAACATCTCCAAGGCCATCGAAATCAACGAAGCCTTCCAGATTTCCCGCCAGTTCTGGTCGTGGCAAGTACGCCAGGGCGTATTGAAGAACCCGCACTCGTTCATCAACACCACCCCGCACATGAGCTTCGTGTGGGGCGATGACAACATCAAGTTCCTCAAGAAGCGCTACGACGCACTGCAGGCCAGCCCGCTGTTCCGCCCGATGCAGTACTCCGAGGACCACGCGCAGATTGCCAAGTGGGTCCCGCTGATGATGGAGGGCCGCGACCCGAACCAGAAGCTGGCCGTGACCTGGACGCCGATCGGCACCGACGTCAACTTTGGTGAGATCACCCGCCAGTTCGTTGGCCACCTGCAGACCCAGAAAGGTTTCGAGCTGAAGCTGTCCAGCGAAGTGCAGGACATCAGCCGCAACAAGGACGGCTCCTGGCACGTCGAATACAAGAACCTGAAGGACGGTACCGAGTCGGCCACCGACGCCAAGTTCCTGTTCATCGGTGCCGGCGGCGGCGCGCTGAAGCTGCTGCAGAAGTCGGGTATTCCGGAAGCCAAGGAATACGCAGGTTTCCCGGTGGGCGGTTCGTTCCTCGTGACCGAGAACCCGACCGTGGCCATGCAGCACATGGCCAAGGCCTACGGCATTGCCTCGACCGGTGCGCCACCCATGTCGGTCCCGCACCTGGACACCCGTGTGCTGGATGGCAAGCGCGTGATCCTGTTTGGCCCGTTCGCCACCTTCTCGACCAAGTTCCTGAAGAACGGCTCGTACCTGGACCTGCTGAGCAGCACCACCACCCACAACGTGTGGCCGATGACCAAGGTCGGTATCGAGCAGTACCCACTGGTCGAGTACCTCGCTGGTCAGCTGATGCTGTCTGACGATGATCGCTTCGAAGCCCTGCGCACCTACTTCCCGAACGCCAAGAAAGAAGAATGGCGCCTGTGGCAGGCCGGTCAGCGTGTGCAGATCATCAAGCGTGATGCCGAGAAGGGCGGTGTGCTGAAGCTGGGCACTGAAGTGGTGGCGTCCGAAGACCGCACCATCGCTGGCCTGCTGGGTGCCTCGCCGGGTGCTTCGACTGCTGCGCCGATCATGCTGCACGTGCTGGAAACAGTGTTCAAGGAGAAGGTCGCTACCCCAGAGTGGCAGGCCAAGATCAAGGAAATCGTGCCGAGCTACGGCACCAAGCTGAACGACTCGGCAGCGGCCACCCAGAAAGAGTGGAACTACACCGCTGAAGTGCTGCAACTGGGTAAACCGCCGGTGATCGACGCCAGCGTTGAATTCGGTGGCGCGGCAAGCAAGCCGGTCGAGAGCAAGCCTGAGAACGACATGGCGCTGTAAACGGCCATTGTTGTGAAAGAAAGCCACGGGGGAGACCTCGTGGCTTTTTTGTTGCCAAACACAGCGCAACCCTCAGGTTTATCGCCATCCCTGTAGGAGCGGGTTCACCCGCGAAGAGGCCTGCCCAGGTATCACTGCTGGCGCAGGATGCACTCCAGCAACCCCGGGAACCGTTTATCCAGCATCTCGCTACGCAGCGAATTCATATGGGTCGTCCCCACATTGCGGGTTTGCACCAGCCCTGCATCACGCAACACACGGAAGTGGTGAGACATGCTCGACTTCGGCCTGCCTCCGTCCAGCTCGCCACAGCTGGCCTCGGCTACACCGGCCAGGTGGCGGACGATTTCCAGGCGCACGGGGTCGCTGAGCGCATAGAGCAGGCGTTCAAGGATGAGGTCTTCGGGGTTGGGATGTTTATAGGCTCGCATGATTGACATGATAACGGGGGTTCCATTAATTGCCATAGTTCGATTATGATCGAACAACAGTATTCAACTGAACCCGGAGTTTCCCATGTCCGCACTGTTCGAACCCTACACCCTCAAAGACGTCACCCTGCGTAACCGTATCGCCATTCCGCCGATGTGCCAGTACATGGCCGAAGACGGCATGATCAACGACTGGCACCACGTACACTTGGCCGGCCTGGCCCGTGGTGGTGCCGGCTTGCTGGTGGTCGAAGCCACTGCTGTGGCCCCGGAAGGGCGTATCACCCCCGGTTGCGCCGGGATCTGGAGCGATGCCCACGCTCAGGCGTTCGTTCCGGTGGTGCAGGCCATCAAGGCTGCCGGTTCGGTGCCGGGTATCCAGATCGCCCACGCCGGGCGCAAGGCCAGCGCCAACCGCCCGTGGGAGGGTGACGACCACATTGCCGCCGACGACGCGCGCGGCTGGGAGACCATTGCCCCGTCTGCCATTGCCTTTGGCGCGCACCTGCCGAAAGTGCCACGGGAAATGACGCTGGACGATATCGCCCGGGTCAAGCAGGACTTCGTCGATGCCGCCCGCCGTGCGCGTGATGCCGGCTTCGAGTGGATAGAACTGCACTTTGCCCATGGCTACCTGGGCCAGAGCTTCTTCTCCGAGCATTCCAACAAGCGCACCGATGCCTACGGTGGCAGCTTCGACAACCGCAGCCGCTTCCTGCTGGAAACACTGGCTGCCGTGCGCGAAGTGTGGCCGGAGAACCTGCCGCTGACCGCGCGCTTTGGTGTGTTGGAATACGATGGCCGCGATGAGCAGACCCTGGAAGAGTCGATCGAACTGGCCCGCCGTTTCAAGGCCGGTGGGCTCGACCTGCTGAGCGTGAGTGTCGGCTTCACCATTCCCGACACCAACATTCCCTGGGGCCCAGCGTTCATGGGGCCGATTGCCGAGCGCGTGCGCCGCGAAGCGAAGCTGCCCGTGACGTCGGCGTGGGGCTTTGGTACGCCGCAGTTGGCGGAGGCCGCATTGCAGGCCAACCAGCTGGATCTGGTTTCGGTAGGGCGCGCGCACCTGGCCGACCCGCACTGGGCTTACTTTGCGGCCAAGGAGCTGGGGGTGGAAAAAGCGTCCTGGACCTTGCCGGCGCCTTATGCGCACTGGCTCGAGCGTTACCGCTGAGGCTTGGAGGGGCTGCTTTGCAGCCCATTCGCGGGCAAGCCCGCTCGCACAGAGACACCACAGATTTCAGATGCTGCTCCCTCTCTGTGGGAGCGGGCTTGCCCGCGAATGGGCCGGTAGAGGCTAAAACCGATCCAGTCGGTATGCACCCATCTCAGGCCCACCAGCCTGCTCAGCCAACCGCCCCACCCATTCCGCCGTCACCGCCGCCTGGGTCAACCCCAGGTGCTGATGCCCAAACGCCAACAGCACCCGCCCATCACACACCCTGTCGATCACTGGCAATGAGTCTGGCAACGAAGGCCTGAAACCCATCCACGGCGTTGCCCCTTCGGCGCTCAAGTCGTGCCGGAACAACCCCTTGCTCAACCGGTGCAACTGCCAAGCCCGCTGCATGCTCGGAGGTGCCCGCAGCCCGGCGAACTCCACTGTGCCAGCCAGGCGCAAGCCTTCGGCCATGGGCGTCATGATGAATTTTCGCTCAAGCGAGGTGACTGCAAACGGCAGGCGCTGGTGCTCACCCGGCAACATCAGGTGATAGCCGCGTTCGGTATCCAGCGGCACCCGCTTGCCTGTCAGCGCGGCGGTCAGTTTCGCAGAATGGGCGCCACAGCTGACAAGCACCTGGCGGGCTTTGAGCGTGCCCCGGTCGCTGGCAAGGCTCACGCCGGCACTGTGCAACTGCCCGCCATCGACCTGCGCCTGGACAAAGCGCACCCCGCAGGCCTTGGCCGCTTCGAACAATTCGCACACCACCCGATAAGGGTCGATGAAGTGCCCCGTGCGCGGGAAGAACAGGCCGCCCAACAGTGACGGGCTGAGTTGCGGCGCCGCTTCGCGCACGGTTTCGGCGGACCAGAAGTCCACCGGCACCGCCTGCTGTTGCATGCGTGTGCGCAACGCCTCCAGCGCCTGGCGTGACTCCGGCTTCTCGAACACCAGCAACGAACCATCCTCTTGAAACAATTCATTGCGCCCGATCGAGCCCAACAGCCGTTGCCAGGCGCCCAGGCTGCCTTCGTTCAACGTGCGGATGCCCGCCACGCTGCGCTGGAAGGGCGCCGGGCGCAGGTTGAGCAGCAGCCGGGTGAACCACGGCATGGCCTTGGGCAGGTATTTCCAGTCCAGGCGCAGCGGGCCCATCGGGTCAAGCAGCATGCGAGGCAGGCGCTTGAGGATCGCCAGGTCGGCAATCGGGAACACTTGCTCGGTTGCCAGGTGCCCGGCATTGCCGAAGGACGCGCCCAGGCCGGGCGCCTGGCGGTCGACCAGCGTTACCCGATGGCCCTGGCGGGCCAATTGCAGGGCACAGGCGACGCCGACAATGCCGGCGCCCACCACGGCGATATCGGTTTCAGCGGTTTCGACCATGCTCAGTCTTCCCGTTTACCATCAAGCAGGCGCCGCAGTTGCAGCGGGTTGCCATGTTTCAATGCCTGCGGCAGCAGCGCATCGGGGAAGTCCTGATAGCAAACCGGGCGCAGGAAACGCAGGATCGCCGCGGTGCCCACCGAGGTGGTGCGGGCATCGGAAGTGGCCGGGAACGGCCCGCCGTGGACCATGGCATCGCACACCTCGACGCCCGTTGGCCAGCCATTGACCAGAATGCGCCCGGCTTTGCGCTCAAGGGTGGGGAGCAGGGCGCGGGCGCTGTCGATGTCGGCCTCGTCCAGTTGCAGGGTGGCGGTCAGCTGACCTTCCAGGTGTTCGGCAACCTGGCGGACCTGCTCATCGTCGGTGCAGGCAACGACCAGCGACGCTGCACCGAACACTTCAGCCTGCAACGCCGGGTCGGCGAGAAACGCTTCGGCCTGGGTCACGAACAGCTGTGCCTGGCACTGATTGGGGCCCTGACCGGCTTGGCCACTGGCGATGGCCTGGGCACAGGGGTTGTCTGCCAGGGCTGAGATACCGGCCTGGTAGGCACTGAAAATGCCAGGGGTGAGCATGGTTTGGGCGGCGGCCTGCTGCACGTACCCGGCGGCTGCGGTGATGAACCGCTGCAGTGCCGGCCCCTGCCGGGCGACTACCAGGCCAGGGTTGGTGCAGAACTGGCCGGCGCCCTGGGTCAGCGAGGCGACGAAACCTTGTGCCAGTGCTTCGGCACGGGCCTGCAGGGCGGCGTCGAACAGGAACACCGGGTTGATCGAACTCATTTCGGCATACACCGGGATGGGCTCCGGGCGCGCCTGGGCGGCTTGGCACAGTGCCATGCCACCGCTGCGCGAGCCGGTGAAACCAACGGCCTTGATGCGCGGGTCGCTGACCAGGGCAATGCCCACTTCACGGCCCGAGCCATAAAGCAGCGAGAACACGCCCTCCGGTAAGCCGCACTGCTTCACTGCTTGCGCCACTGCCTGGCCGACCAGCTCACTGGTGCCGGGGTGGGCACTGTGGGCCTTGACCACCACTGGGCAGCCAGCGGCCAATGCCGACGCGGTGTCACCACCGGCCACCGAGAAGGCCAGCGGGAAATTGCTGGCGCCGAACACGGCGACTGGCCCCAGGGCCACCTGGCGCTGGCGCAGATCAGCGCGGGGGAGGGGCTGGCGCTCAGGCAGGGCGCTGTCGACCCGCACGTCCAGCCATTCGCCGGCCCGCACTACACGGGCAAAGGTGCGTAGCTGGGTGCAGGTACGACCACGCTCACCCTGAATGCGCGCCTTGGGCAGGCCGGTTTCGATCACGGCGCGGTCGACCAGGGCATCGCCGAGGGCCTCGATCTGTGTGGCGATGGCTTCAAGGAAGTCTGCTCGTTGTTCGAGCGAGGTTTCGCGGTAGGCATCGAATGCCGCCCAGGCCAGCGCGCAGGCCTGGGCCACGTGTTCACCTGTGCCGCCGAGGTAGGCCGGCTCCAACGTCTGACCGGTGGTTGGGTCGATGGCATGGACGGCGTCGCGGGTGCCGGTTACCGGCCTCTGGCCGATCAGCAGGTTGCCTGTGAGGGGCATGGAGCCTCCTTGGAAATCTAATGCAGATGCATGGGGGGATTACGACCCCTGTAGGAGCGGGTTCACCCGCGAACATCGGCAAAGCCGGTGCCATGCACCGGGTCGCCTGATTCGCGGGCATGCCCGCTCCCACAGGTAGAGCAGTGGCTGCTCAGGCGATGTTCTGCTCAGCCGACCAGCTGGCGTACCAGCTGCGGAACAGCGCGTACTGCTGTTCGGCATAGTTGCGCTGGGCGTCGGTCAGGACGTCGGTCTCGTTGAAGTGCAGGCTGTACTCGGTGTCGCCGTTCAGCACCATCAAGTGCTTGTAATACAACACCAGGTCGCAGCCTTCATCGAACGACGACAGCACCGCCAGCGCCGCTTCCAGCTCGCGCGCCAGGCGCCGGGCACGGGCGTCGCCTTTGGCGGCCTGTTTGCTCAGGCTCACCAGTTGCAGCACTTCGCGCGGCAGCGCGTTGCCGATACCGGTGATGGCGCCGGTGGCGTTGCAGTTGACGAAGCCATGCACCACCTGGGTGTCGACACCGACCATCAGGGTGACATCGTCATCCTTGGAGGTGATGTGTTCGGCGGCGTAGCGCAGGTCGGCGCCACCGCCGAACTCCTTGAAGCCGATCAGGTTGGGGAACGCGCTGCGCAGTTCGAAGAACAGGTCTGCACGGGTGGCAAAGCCGTAGTAAGGGCTGTTGTAGATCACCGCCGGCAGTTTCGGTGCGGCAGCGAGGATCGCCGAGAAATGGTGCTTCTGGGCGATCAGCGAAGCACCGCGGCTGAGCACGCGGGGGATGACCATCAGGCCGGCGGCGCCAACCTTGGCGGCGTGTGCAGCATGCGAAACTGCCTCACGAGTGTTCACCGCGCCCGTGCCAACGATGGTCGGGATACCGGCCGCCACCAGGCGCGCCACGCCTTCCTGGCGCTCGGCCTCGGTCAGCAGCGGCCAGTCACCCATCGAGCCGCAGTACACCACCGCGCTCATGCCGGCTTCGATCAGTTCGCGGCCCTTGCGCACCAAGGCGTCGAAGTCCGGCTTGCGCTCGGCGGTGCATGGGGTCATCAGGGCGGGCATGGTGCCGGTGAAAATGTTGTTGGTCATTGTTGTTACTCCTGGCGAAATTGGGTTTGGTCAAAAGGCCGGGGGCTCAGATGCCCCAGGCGAACGGGTCCTGTTCGTCGATCAGCAGGGTGCTGTCGGCGGTCATGTGGGCGCGGCCGGTGATGAACGGTCGAATACGCTCGCCTTCGCGCTCGTAATGGCCGTGAAACTGGCTGCCGGTGATGCTGGCCTGCACCCAGGTCTGGCCTTCGGCAAGCTTGCCGTCGGCAGCCAGGCAGGCCAGCTTGGCGCTGGTGCCAGTGCCGCACGGCGAGCGGTCGTAGGCCTTGCCGGGGCACATCACGAAGTTGCGGCTGTCGGCGTTGGCGTCGTCGGCGAACAGCTCGACA
This sequence comes from Pseudomonas sp. YQ_6, assembly GCF_043103245.1. Taxonomy (NCBI): domain Bacteria; kingdom Pseudomonadati; phylum Pseudomonadota; class Gammaproteobacteria; order Pseudomonadales; family Pseudomonadaceae; genus Pseudomonas; species Pseudomonas sp. YQ_6. Next base: position 132,808 of record NZ_JBICJR010000005.1, on the reverse strand, counting down.
TGGTCGATGGGCGCGCCGTTCTCGCCGGTGATGCCTTGTGCTTCGAGTGCCTTGAGCATGGCCCAGGTGTACTCGGTCAACACTTCGCGGTTATCCAGCTCGATGCGCTGGCCGTGTTCGGCAACGAGGAAGAACCAGTTGCCGCCCCAGGCGATGTCGCCGTGCACCACGCCATGGCCGGGCACGTCCACCGCAACCTGTTGGCGGTAGCGGTAGGAGTGCACGTTGCCGATGGTGATGGCGCCGTCGTCATGCAGGGTGGCGCTGACCTGGCCGACCGGGGTGTCGATCTTGTGCACACCCGGTGCGATCAGGCCCAGGTACTGCAACGAGGCGACCAGGCCGATGGTGCCGTGGCCGCACATGTTCAGGTAACCGGCGTTGTTGAAGAAGATCACCCCGCAGGTGGCGTTGGCCGACACTGGCGGGCAGTACAGTGCGCCAACCAGCACATCGTTGCCGCGTGGCTCCAGCAGGCAGGCGCGGCGCCACCGGTCGTGCAGTTCGCGCAGTTCGTCACGCTGTTCGGCCATGCTTCGGCCCCGCAGTTGCGGAAACCCCTTCATCACCAGGCGGGTGGGTTCGCCACCCGTGTGGGAGTCGATGACGTGAATCTGTTTCATGGGCTTGTCCCTTGCGTAAAAAATCAGGAAGCGACAGCGACAGGGCGGCCGGTAGTGGTTTCAGCGCAGGCTTCGCTTTCGTCGTCGCCTTCCAGGCGCACCAGGTGGGCAGGCACACCCGTGGCCGCGCCCCAGTAGTAGATGCCCAGTGCACAGGCCGCCACGACCACGGTGTCGAATGGGTGGCCGATGACGCCCAGGCCGCCGAAGCTGCCCAGCCACGACAGCAGGATGGTCACCGCGTAGAAGCCGATCAGCCAGGCCGACGAGCGAACTTGCTGAGCCAGCGACAGGTGCTGGGTGGGTACGAAACGGCTGCACAGCAGGTACAGCACGAACATCACGATCTGCAGGGCCAGCAGCCACGACACGGTTTTCCAGCCCGACCAGTACACGATCAGCGCAGCGATGATGAACGACAGCGGGCCGAGCACGGCCATGCCCTTGACCCGGAACGGGCGCGGCATGTGTGGTGCATTGCGGCGCAGGGCGGCGACGCTCACCGGGGCCACGGCGTAGCTCAGCACCAAGGCGGCGGATACCACGTTGATCAGCGCTTCCCACGACGGGAACGGCAGGGTCCAGAACACCGACAGGCCAAACGTCAGCCACAGGGCTGGGCGCGGGATGCCGGATTCTGCATCGATGCGGGTGAAGTACTTGAAGAAGGTGCCGGTCTGCGCCCAGCCATAGATCACGCGCGGGGTGGCGTTCATGTAGATGTTGCCGCAGCCGCTTGGCGAGATCACTGCGTCGGCCACCACCAGGTAGGCGAGCCAGCCCACACCCAGCGCCAGGGCGATGTCACGGTAGGGCAGGGCCAGTTCCTTGGTCACGTTGGCCCAGCCGTTGGCCAGCATTTCGGTCGGCACGCTGCCGAGGAAGGCCAGTTGCAGCAAGGCGTAGATCGCGGTGGACAGCAACACCGAAAGAATCAGCGCAATCGGAATGGTGCGCTGCGGGTTCTTGACCTCGCTGGCCACCGAGATGATCGGCGTCAGGCCCAGGTAGGCGAAGATGATGCCACCGGCGGATACCGCCATTTCCACCCCGGACAGGCCGAACGGGGCAAAGCCCTGGACCTCGAAGTTTTCCGGTTTGAAGAAGGTGAACAGCACGCCGATCACCAGCAGCGGCACGATGAACTTGAACACGCTGACCAGGTTGTTGGCCTTGGCGAAGGTTTTCACGCTGCGGTAGTTGAGGAAGAAGAACAGCCCCAGCAAGGCGAACTGCACCAGCCAGCCGAGCACGGTCGGGTCGCTGGAGCCGGCCTTGGTGAGCCCGGGAAACCAGGCGGCGGCGTATTGGCGTGAGGCGACTACTTCGATGGCGATCAGGCTGGAAAAGGCGATCAGGGTGATGAAGCCCATCAGGTAGCCCAACAGCGGGCCGTGCGAGTACACCGGGTAGCGCACCACGCCACCGGCGCGGGGCAAGGCGGCGCCCAGCTCGCAGTAGACGATGCCCAGCAGCAGTACGGCGAACCCGCCCAGGAACCAGGAGAGGATGCCGGCCGGGCCGGCGATGGCCGAGACGTGGCTGGCGGCAAACAGCCAACCGGAGCCGAAGATGGCGCCTAGGCCGATGAAGGTGAGGTCCAGCAGTGATAACTGTTTTTTGAATTTGCCTGACATGGGTTCGCCTTTTTGTTGGTTATTGGATAGGCAGGTCTGATGTCACGAGATGCGGCTTTTTGGGCCGCGCTCTTGTAGGACTTGGGCGGCTTGCGTGGGGCATAGAGTGAACCGGTCGGGGCGACGGTTCTTGATGGTTTTCTGCAGAGGGAATGACGAAATCGGCACAGTTGTGAAAAATGCTGGCGGTCAGGGTGGGCTGATGGATAGGCTGTAGGCCACACCGCACAAGGCCTGTAGGGGTGTGTTGATAGTGCCGGCCTCTTCGCGGGCATGCCCGCTCCCACAGGTACGGCGCAGACATTCGAAATGTGTGGAGGACCTGTGGGAGCGGGCGAGCCCGCGAAAGGGCCAGCACAGCCAGCAGAGAACCGACAGATGACCGACGCCCCCCTGGCAACCCTCTACCAGTCCCTGGACCAGCACCGCCCCGCCACCCTCGAGGCCCTGCTCGCCGGTGTATCGCTGCTGCTGCCGATGCTCGACGCCATCCCCAACGCCGCGATCTTCATCAAGGATTCTGCTGCCCGCTATGCGTTGGCCAACAACACACTGGTCCAGCGCTGTGGCCTCAAGCGCCTGCAACCGTTGCTGGGCAAGACCAGTGCCGAGGTGTTTCCGGCACAGTTTGGCCCCGGCTATACCGAGCAGGATCGACGTGTTCTCAAGGAAGGCCTGGTGCTGGAGGACCAGTTGGAGCTGCACCTCTACGGCAGCCGTGAGCCCGGCTGGTGCCTGACCCACAAGCGCCCGCTGTACAACCCTGCCGGCGAAATCATCGGCCTGGTCGGCATCTCGGTCGACTTGCAGTCAGCTGCCGACAGCCACCCCGCCTATCAACGCCTGGCCGCGGTGGACGAGCACATCCGCCAGCATTTCCATCAGCCGATCAGCATGGGCGAGCTGACCCGCATCGCCGGTATTTCCGTGGCCCAGCTGGAGCGCTATTGCAAGCGGGTGTTCCACCTCACGCCCCGGCAGATGATCCACAAGGCACGCCTGGAGCATGCCCATCGCCTGCTGCATTCGGAGCTGCCGATCACTGAAGTGGCGATGCGCTGCGGCTACACTGACCACAGCGCCTTCAGCCGCCAGTTCAAGCAACTGACCGGCTTTACGCCACGCCAGTATCGCCAGGCTACCGCCGATCAGGTGGCCTGAAACAGCCCCCGGGCCTCGGTAAAGCATTGCTCGGCAATCGCCGAGCGTGGCTCGCTGCGGCGCAGCAGCAGCCCGACCGGGCTGTGGATGGCGGCGTCGGCCACCGGTACGATGCGCAGGTGCTCGCTGAGGTCTTCCAGGCCGCAGTTCAGTGGCATGATCGCGCAGCATATGCCGGTGTTGATGGCCTGGATGAGCTGGAAGCTCGAGTCGCTCTCAAGCACCGCATTGGGCTCCAGACCACGGCTGCGGAAGCTCAGGTCCAGCGACTGGCGGTAGTGCATGCCTTTGCTCAGCAGCCCCAGCGGAATATCGCCGAGCTCGTCCCAGCGCAGCCGGTCGCTGGCGAACTGGAAGTGCCGCGTATCGTGCAGCAGGCCCATGGTGGTGGTGCCGAGTTCGATCACTTCGAAGAAGCTGGTGTTGACCTGGTCCAGGTAGCAGATACCCAGGTCGAGCTGGTTGCGGCTGAGGCCGTCGATGACCTGTTCCGAGCTCAGCGAGCTGAGCTGAAAGTGCAGTTCGGGGTATTTTTCGCGCAGGGGCAGCAGCAGGTGCATGGGGTTGAAACTGGCCAGCGGCACCGTGCCCAGGCGCAGGCTGCCGACCACCTGGCCACGGCAACTGGCAGCCTCGGCCTGCAGGCCGTCATGGGCAGCGAGCAGGGTGCGGGCCCAGGCCAGGATGCGCTCGCCGGCCTCGGTGAAACCTTCGAAGCGCTGGCCCCGCTTGACCAGCACCAGGTCCAGTTCGTCTTCCAGGTTGCGCAGGCGCATGGACAGCGTCGGCTGGGTGATATGGCATAGCGCCGCCGCCTGGCCGAAGTGGCGGGTCTGGTCGAGGGCGATGAGGAACTTGAGCTGCTTGATGTCCATGGAAGTGCCTGGCGTCTGGTTATGCAGACCTTAACCCACGTCTGCGATAGATGTCATTGATCGGCCGGTACGTCATATCGATTGGACGCCTCTGGGGGTATGCCTCTAGCGTGGTGAAAATGCCCTTCAAGGAGCTTCACCGTGCGCGTCCAACTTGATGCGGTCTTCGTACCGCTGAACATCGCCGTGCTGACTGTCAGCGACACCCGTACCTACGATAACGATACTTCCGGCGCGCTGCTGGCCAACCGCTCGGTCGAGGTCGGTCACCGGCTGGTGGCGCGAGCGCTGCTCAAGGACGACCTGTACAAGATCCGCGCTCAGGTGGCCAGCTGGATTGCCGATGAACAGGTCCAGGTGGTGCTGATCACTGGCGGTACCGGCTTTACCGGGCGCGACAGCACGCCGGAAGCGGTCGAGTGCCTGCTGGACAAGCGTATCGATGGGTTTGGCGAGTTGTTCCGGGCATTGTCGATTCTCGATATTGGCAGCTCGACCGTGCAGAGCCGGGCGTTGGCCGGGTTGTCCAACCGCACGTTGGTGTGTTGCCTGCCGGGCTCGACCGGGGCCTGCCGCACCGCCTGGGAAGGCATTCTGGCCGAGCAGCTGGATGCACGGCACCGGCCATGCAACTTCGTCAAACACCTGTTGCCGATGTAGGAGCGGGTTTACCCGCGAAGAGGCCAGAACAGGCAACCACCCACCGTCAGCTCAACACATACCCCACCGGCAACAAGGCGGGAGGCAGCTGCTGTTCCCCCAATCCGGCCAGCACATCGCGCTCCACAGTCCGCACCATGGCATCGGTCGGCAGGTCGTTTTCATCGCGCCCGAACGGGTCTTCCAGCTCGTTGCCGATCGCATCCAGCCCGAAGAACGTGTACCCCACGATGGTGGTGAACAGCGGTGCCAGCCAGCCCAGTGGCTCGGCCAGGGCAAACGGGAGCAGCAGGCAGAAAATGTAGATGGTACGGTGCAGCAGCAGCGTGTAGGGGAACGGCAAGGGTGTGCCCTTGATCCGCTCGCAGGTGGCTTGCACTTCGGTCAGGCCCACCAGGCGTTGCTCCAGCAGGTTGTAGCGCCATTCACTGATCTTTTGCTGTGCGGCCAACCGTGAACAGTGTTCGCCGATTTCACGCAGGATGCCGTCGCACACATTGTGCGGGCTGATCGCATCGGGCCGGGCCAGCCACGGTCTGGCAGCTGCCCGTTCGTCCTCGTTACGGAGCCGGGCATTGAGTGCATGAGCGAAACCACACAGGTTGCGCAGCAGTTCGGTGCGCAGTGTTTCGTCGGCAATCGCCACGCTTTCCCGCACGAACGAGCGGATTTCGATAATCAGTTTGCCCCAGGCCTTGCGCCCCTCCCACCAACGGTCATAGCACGCGTTGTTGCGAAAGCTCATGAAGATCGACAGCGACAGGCCCAGCAAGGTGAATGGTGTGGCGCTGACCGGGTAGAAATACGCCGGAAAATGTCGCTCGACCAGCACGATCAGCGCGGCCAGCAGTGTCACCATCAGGCACCGCAGGGCAATGCGTTTGACGATCGACCCCTTGAGGGTGAACAGCACGCGCAACACATCGGGGGAGGGGGGGACGATCATGGAAATCCAGAGACGGCTGCTCAGCCGCCGGTCATGTTCATGAAACGCAGGATCTGCACATCGCCACCGACTTCGAAGTGATGGCGATAGGGCTTGAGGTGCAGCGAGTCGCGAATGGCCTTTTCCAGGCGTTCGGGGTTGCCAGGGTGAGCGCGCAGTACGTGCTTGAGGTCGACCGAGTGTTCGTTGCCCAGGCACAGCAGCAGGCGGCCTTCGACGGTAAGGCGCACGCGGTTGCAGGTGGCGCAGAAGTTGTGGCTGTGCGGGGAAATGAAGCCGACCCGGGTGTTCGCGGCTTCGGCCAGGCGCCAGTAGCGGGCCGGGCCTTGGGAAGACTCGGTCGACTCGATCAGGGTGAACTGCTCGTCCAGCAACGCACGTACCTCATCACTGGAGCAGAACGACTCGCCGCGTTCATGCTCGCTGATCACGCCCAGCGGCATTTCTTCGATGAAGGTGATGTCCAGCTCGCGGTCGATGGCGAAGCGCACCAGGTCGACCAGCTCATGGTCGTTGCGGCCTTTGAGCACCACGCAGTTTAGCTTGGTACGCTTGAACCCGGCCTGGCGGGCGGCATCGATGCCGGCGATGACCTGGCGCAGGTCGCCGGTGCGGGTCAGTTGTTTGAAGCGCTCGGCGTCGAGGCTGTCGAGGCTGATGTTCAGGCGTGTCACGCCAGCGTCGAACAACGGTTGGGCCAGGCGGCCAAGTTGCGAGCCGTTGCTGGTCAGGCACAGCTCACGCAGGCCGGGCAGGGCGGCGATGCGCCCACACAGGTCGACGATGCCCTGGCGTACCAGCGGCTCGCCGCCGGTCAGGCGGATCTTGCGGGTGCCGAGGGCGACGAAGCGCTCGGCCACCTGGAACAGTTCTTCGAGGCTGAGGATTTGCTGGCGCGGCAGAAACTGCATGTCTTCGGCCATGCAGTACACGCAACGGAAGTCACAGCGGTCGGTGACCGACATCCGCAGGTAGTCGATTTTCCGGTTGAAGCCGTCGATCAGGGCCCGGCTGTTCTGTTCCACGTTCGCACTCGAATGGGTTGGGACATGACTCCAAGCTATAACCTGGCCGCAAGGGCGTCAAATTGCTTTGCCTGACCGGTTGATCGATGGCCTCTATCGCTTGGTGCAGCATCTGGCAGCCATGATCGAAACCGCTTATCACGCCGTAAGATCTTTCGATTGGACGCCCCTTCTCACGCTCCATAGGCTGGAAAAAAGCATCGAAGCGTGAGGATTCATCGCATGAGCCAGGACGAACACATCAGGGACTACAAGGGCGCCGCTGCCGGCTGGGGGGCGCTCAAAAGCGTGACCAAGAGCTGGCTGGGCAGCGACAACGCCTTCAAGAACCTGCGGGCCATGCTCAAGACCAACCAGAACGGCGGTTTCGACTGCCCCGGCTGTGCCTGGGGCGAGTCGCCGGAAAGCGACATGGTCAAGTTCTGCGAAAACGGCGCCAAGGCGGTCAACTGGGAAGCCACCGGCCGCTCGGTCGACCCGGCTTTCTTCGCCAGATACAGCGTCAGCGCGCTGAAGGAGCAGACTGACTACTGGCTTGAATACCAGGGCCGCCTCACCCACCCGATGCGCTACGACGCCGCCACCGACCACTATGTCGAAACTACCTGGCAGGAGGCCTTCGAGCTGGTCGCCAGGCACCTGCGTGCGCTGCGGTCGCCGGATGAGGCCGAATTCTACACCTCGGGCCGGGCCAGCAACGAGGCGGCGTTCCTTTACCAGCTGTTCGTACGTGCCTACGGCACCAACAACTTTCCGGATTGCTCGAACATGTGCCATGAAGCCAGCGGCGCGGGCATGTCGGAAACCCTCGGGGTGGGCAAGGGCACCGTGGTGTTCCACGATCTGGAGCTGGCCGACGCGATATTCGTCATCGGGCAGAACCCCGGCACCAACCACCCGCGCATGCTCGAACCGCTGCGCGAAGCGGTCAAGCGTGGTGCTCAGGTCGTCTGCTTCAACCCGCTGAAAGAGCGAGGCCTCGAGCGCTTCCAGCACCCGCAGCACCCGTTCGAAATGCTCAGCAATGGCTCCGAGCCGACCTCCAGCGCCTACTTCCGCCCGGCCTTGGGTGGGGACATGGCGGCAATGCGCGGTATTGCCAAGTACTTGTTGCAATGGGAGCGCGAGGCACAGGCCAAAGGCGAGCCGGCGGTATTCGACCATGCCTTCATCGCCGAGCACACCAGCGGCGTCGACGATTACCTGGCGGCGGTGGACGCCACGTCCTGGGAGCACATCGTCAAACAGTCGGGCTTGACCCTGGCCGAGATCGAGCTGGCCGCACGCATGTATCGCAAGGCCGAGCGGGTCATCATGTGCTGGGCCATGGGCGTCACCCAGCACCGCCATTCGGTGCCGACCGTGCAGGAAATCGTCAACCTGCAGCTGCTGCGCGGCAACGTCGGCAAACCCGGCGCAGGCCTGTCGCCGGTGCGTGGCCACAGCAACGTGCAGGGTGACCGTACCATGGGCATTGACGAGAAGCCGTCGGCGGCGCTACTCGATGCCATCGAACAACGCTTCCAGTTCAGTGTGCCGCGTACCCATGGGCACAACGCGGTATTGGCGATCAAGGCTATGGAAGAGGGGCGGGCCAAGGTGTTCATCGGCCTGGGCGGCAACTTTGCCCAAGCCACCCCGGACACCGCGCGCACGCACGCGGCGCTGCAGAACTGTGCGTTGACCGTGCAAATTTCCACCAAGCTCAACCGCTCGCACCTGGTCACCGGCCGCGATGCGCTGATCCTGCCGTGCCTGGGCCGTACCGAAATCGACCTGCAGGCCGAAGGGCCGCAAGGCGTGACCGTGGAGGACACGTTCAGCATGGTGCACATCTCCCACGGCCAGTTGCGCCCGCGCTCGCCGCATATGCGCTCGGAACCGTGGATCATTGCCGGTATGGCCAAGGCGACGCTGGGCAACCAGCCGATCGATTGGGAGTACGCGGTGGCCGATTACAACCGCATTCGCGACATGATCGCTGACGTGATTCCGGGCTTTACCGGTTTCAATGAACGCTTGAACAGCCCCGGCGGGTTCCACCTTGGCAACAATGCCGCCGATCGCAACTTCCGCACGGCCACGGGCAAAGCCCGCTTCATGCCCCACGCGCTGCCCGAGGAACTGGTCAACGCCAAGGTACTGGCCCGTGGTGACAAGCCCGACCTGATTTTGCAGACCCTGCGTTCGCACGACCAGTACAACACCACCCTGTATGGCCTGGACGACCGTTACCGTGGGGTGTTCGGCCTGCGTGAAGTGGTGTTCGTCAATGAGGCGGACATCCGTCGCCTGGGCTTCGAACCGGGTGAGCAGGTGGACCTTGTGTCGCTGTGGGAGGATGGCGTGGAGCGGCGGGTGTCGGGCTTCCGCCTGGTGGCGTATGACGTGCCCGAGGGGCAGGCGGCGGCGTATTACCCGGAAACCAACCCGTTGGTACCGCTGGAAAGTTATGGTGAGGGGACCTATACCCCGACCTCGAAATTTGTCGCGATCAAGGTCGTGAAAGCCAAGGTGGGAAACCGCATTGCGGCGGTGTTGGCCTCGGATTGATGGGGGGCCTGTACGGGCCCCTTCGCGGGTGAACCCGCTCCTACGGGACCTCACAGCGCTTGAGGTTGAGGTGATCCTGGGGGGCGCGAAGAATCCAGCACCAGTCAGGCGCGATGCACCGGGTAAGCCGTGGTGTACTTCATCTGCTCCATGGCAAAACTGGAGGTGATGTTCGATAGCCCATCGGTACGGGTAATCAGCTTTTTGTAGAACCGGTCATACGCCGCAATATCACCTACCACCACCCGCAGCATGTAGTCCCAGTCCCCGGACATGCGGTAGCACTCCATCACTTCCTCGAACCCGGTCACGGTCGCAGCAAACTGCTCCAGCCATGCGCTGTCGTGGCGCTGGGTCTTGAGCTGGACGAACACGGTAAGCCCCAACCCCAGCCGTTCGGGGTCCAGCAGGGCGACGCGGCCGAGGATGTAGCCCTCTTCCTCCAGGCGCTTGACCCGCTTCCAGCACGGTGTGGTGGACAGGTTGACGGCCTCGGCCAGGTCCTTCAGCGAGATCGAGGCATCACGCTGTAGCAGGGTAAGAATGTGCTGGTCGAAACTGTCCATATCGCGCGCTGGCCGTGCAGAAAAATATTTCACAGATTACCCCAAGGCCAGACGATTTGGGTTGTGCGATAGTTGCAGCTTTCATTCTGCCAATGGGCCTGACCATGTCCGACAAGCCGCGCAATTTCGCCACCCGTACCATTCACGCCGGCGAGCAGTTCAGCGTTGCCGATAACGCCATTTTTCCGGCCATCGTCACCGCCAGTTCGTTCACCAAGCGCAGCCTGGACGATAAGCCGGAATATTCCTACAGCCGCGTCGGCAACCCCACCCGGCATGCCTACGAAACCTGTGTCGCTGCCCTGGAAGAAGGCGTGGGCGCTGTGGCCTGCGCCTCGGGAGTCAATGCCACCGCAACCGTGCTTGAGCTGCTGCCCAAGGATGCCCACGTGGTGGTGATGAACGGCGTGTACGGTGGCACATTCCGCATCATGGAAGATTACCGCAGCCGCACCTCTGGCCTGACCACCACCTATGTCGATCTCAACGACCTTGAAGCCGTAGCGGCTGCGATCAAGCCGGAAACCCAGCTGATCTGGATCGAGTCGCCGACCAACCCGTTGCTGCACCTGGTCGACATCAAGGCGGTGTGCGACCTGGCCAAGGCCAAGGGCATCCTCACCTGCATCGACAACACCTTCTGCTCGCCGTGGAACCAGCGCCCGATCACCCTGGGCGTGGACTTGGTGATGCACTCGGCCAGCAAGTACATAGGTGGCCACTCCGACCTCACCGGCGGTGTGGTGGTGGCGGCCAACGATGCGTTGCTGGCACGCCTGCGCCGTATCAGCATGGCGATTGGTGCAGTGCAGGGGCCGTTCGACTGCTACCTGGCTCTGCGCGGTCTGAAGACCCTGGATGTGCGCATGGAGCGCCAGTGTGCCAATGCCCTGCAGGTGGCGCGCTTCCTCGAAAACCACGCGCAGGTCGAGCAGGTGTATTACCCGGGCCTGGAAAGCCACCCGCAGCATGAACTGTGCAAACGCCAGATGCGCAGTGGCGGGGCGGTGGTGGCGATGAAAGTAAAAGGCGACCGGGCCGCGCTCAACCGCCTGGTGGAGGCGCTGCAGATTTTTGTGCTGGCCGACTCGCTGGGCGGGGTGGAGAGCATGATCAACCACTCCTGGAGCATGTCGCACTGCTCACTGAGCCCAGAGCAGAAAGGGGTGATGGGGATCAGCGAAAACCTGCTGCGGTTGTCGGTAGGGATCGAGGATTACCGTGACCTGGTCGAGGACCTGGATGGGGCGTTGAAAGCGCTGGTTGCTGTGTAAGGGCTGTTGGCCTCTTCGCGGGCTCGCCCGCTCCTGCAGGTGTCGCAGTTCAATGTAGGAGCGGGCTTGCCCGCAAAGAGGCCGGTGGATTCAATAGATGCCTGTCAGGATTTGGGCGGATGAATGATCCGTTCGATCTTGTCCTTGATCAGCAACCTTTCCTTGCGCAGGCGGTTGACGGCTTCGTCGTTGGTGCCGTTGCCTTCGGCGGCTACCACCTCCTTGTCCTTGGCGTTGTACTCCTTGTGCAGTTTGTGCAGGTCCTGATCCTTCTCCATGAGTGCCTGGAATGCATCAGCGGTAACGTGCAGGTCAGCGAGCAGATCGTGCGGAACTGGCATTTCTTCACCTCTGTCAGGGTTGTCGGTAAGGTCCTGACCATTGAGGATAGCTGTCTTTGCGCAGGCTTGTGACGGCGGTCCGGGCTGAATGGCAGCTGAATGGTTTTGAGATAATTGGTAAAAGACGCGCCCTCACGAAATTGTTACCAACTTTTTCACAAAAAATTGATGACGTACTTTCTAGAGTTCGGCCAACTTTCCCACAGTGCCATCTGGTCTGGGGTTGATAATCACTCTTGATTGCGAACGCTAATGCTCAACTTCAAATCCCTGCGGACTGAATGGGTCACGCTGCTGGCCAGTCTTTACCTGCTGATCGGCTTCAACATGTTCCTCTGGGAGCATCTGCAAGCGGCGGTTCCTGCCGGCCTGTCGGGGTTGTGGCTGAGTCTGGCGTTTGCTGTGCTGATGCTCTTCGCCTTCAATCTCATACTCACGTTACTTGCCTTCCGGTATGTATTGAAGCCAGTACTTATCGTGTTGTTCATAAGTGGCGCGGGCGTGGCTTACTTCATGAACCAGTACGGCGTACTTATTGACGCCGCCATGTTCCGCAATATGGCCGAGACCAATGTTGCGGAAGTGCGCGACTTGATGTCGTTCAAGTTTGCCGCGTATATCCTGCTGCTGGGTGTGCTGCCATCGGTGCTGCTGTGGAAGGCGCAGATCGCCTACCGCCCTTGGCACCGCGAGCTGCTGGGCAAGTTGGTGGTCAGTGGTGCCTGTGTAGTGACCATCGGCTCGGTCGCGTTGGTCAATTATCAAGGGCTGTCGTCGCTGTTTCGCAATCACCATGAACTGCGTCTGATGCTCACCCCCAGCAATATCGTCGGGGCCTCCATCAGTTATGTCGACGAGCGTGTCGGTACGGCCTCGCGCCCGTTCCAGCATTATGGCGAAGATGCCAAGCGTGATGCGGCCTGGCAAAAACATGAGCGCAAGTCGCTGACCGTGCTGGTGGTCGGGGAAAGTGCCCGGGCAGACCATTTCGGTCTGCTGGGCTATGACCGCGATACCACGCCCAATCTCGCCAGGGAGCAGGGCCTGCTGGCGTTTTCCGACGTGCACTCGTGCGGTACGGAAACGGCGGTTTCGGTGCCTTGCATGTTCTCGGGCATGAAGCGCAAGGACTACGACGCCCGCGTAGCGAAGAACCGTGAAGGGCTGTTGGACATCCTCCAGCGTGCCGGCCTGGCCGTGCAGTGGCGTGACAACCAGTCGGGCTGCAAAGGCACCTGCGATCGCGTGCAGTTCATCGACGTCAGCAACCTCAAGGACCCGCAGCTGTGCGCCGATGGCGAATGCCATGACCAGATCCTGCTGCAAGGTCTGGACGCGTTGATCGACAACCTCGACAAGGACACCGTGCTGGTGCTGCACCAGATGGGCAGCCACGGCCCCGAGTACTTCAAGCGCTACCCCAGTGATGGCGAGCGCTTCGCCCCGGTTTGCCAGAGCAACGCGTTGAACCAGTGCAGCAAGGAGCAAATCATCAACGGATACGACAACACCCTTGCCTATACCGACAAGGTGCTGGCCTCGCTGATCGATACCCTGCGCAGCAAGCAAGACAAGGTCGACACGGCGATGATCTACCTGTCCGACCACGGCGAGTCGCTGGGCGAGTACAACCTGTTCCTGCACGGCACGCCCTACGCCATCGCTCCCGAGCCGCAGAAGCACGTGCCGCTGCTGACCTGGTTCTCCGACAGCTACAAGGAGGACTTCGGCGTCGATACCGACTGCCTGGCACGGCTCAGCGATGCCCCGCTGTCCCAGGACAACCTGTTCCACTCGATGCTTGGCCTGTTGCAGGTACATACCGAGCTCTACCAACAGTCGCTGGACATGTTCGCCAGTTGCCGGCCTTGGCTGGCGGCCAAGCGCTGAAGCCAGTCGGGTGTCATGCAAGCTTGCGCGATCCCTGTGGGAGCGGGCAAGCCCGGGCCTTACACCGTGTTGCCTTCATTCGCGGGTGCGCCCGCTCCCACAGGGTGGACTGCCCCCGAAAAGCGGGACAGTTTCACCCGTAGTGCCCGCGCCGTATATACTGCGCGCCAATGTTAGTGGGAGAGCCTTGTGGCCATCGAAATTCACTGGATCCGTGACGACCAGAGCCTGGCCGAACACTGCCGCGACTGGCACCAGCTGCCCTTCGTCGCCGTCGACACCGAATTCATGCGGGTCGACACCTTCTACCCGAAAGCCGGGCTGATTCAGATCGGCGACGGCCAACGCGCCTTTCTGATCGACCCGCTGCTGATCGGCAACTGGCAACCCTTGGCCGACCTGCTGGAAGACAGCGGTGTGGTCAAGGTGCTGCACGCCTGCAGCGAAGACCTTGAAGTGCTGCTGCGCCTGACCGGCAAGCTGCCTCAGCCGCTGTTCGACACTCAGCTGGCCGCCGGTTACCTGAATCTGGGCTTCTCCATGGGCTATTCGCGGCTGGTGCAGGAAGTGCTGGGCATCGAATTGCCCAAAGGCGAAACCCGCTCCGACTGGCTGCAACGCCCGCTCTCGGAAACCCAGGTCAGCTACGCTGCCGAAGATGCCGTGCACCTGGCCGAGCTGTTCAGCGTGCTGCGTCCGCGGTTGAGTGACGACAAGTATGCCTGGGTGCTGGAAGACGGCGCCGAGCTGGTGGCTGCGTTGCGCCGTGAAGTCGAGCCTGAAAGCCTTTACCGCGACGTCAAGCTGGCCTGGAAGCTGGCGCCTCAACAACTGGCAGTGCTACGTGAGCTGTGCGCCTGGCGCGAGCGCGAAGCGCGCAACCGCGATGTGCCGCGTAATCGTATCCTCAAGGAGCACTCGCTGTGGCCAATGGCCAAAAGCCAGCCGAACAACCTGTCGGCCTTGGCCAAGATCGACGAGATGCACCCGCGCACCATTCGTCAGGACGGTGAGTTCCTCATTCAGCTGATCAAGCGCGCCGCCAGCCTGCCGGCCGAGCAATGGCCAGCGCCCTTGCCCGAGCCGCTGCCGATCGAGGCTGCCGGCCTTCTCAAGCAGCTGCGTGCCATCGGCCAGGCCGAAGGCGAGCGCTTGGGGATTGCGCCCGAGCTGATGCTGCGCAAGAAAGCCCTGGAGGCGCTGCTCAAGAGCGGATACCCCAATGGCCCTTATCAACTGCCCGATTCGCTGCGCGGCTGGCGCCGCGAGCGCATGGGCCAGGCCCTGCTGGACAACCTGGCAGGCGCCGGAGAAACCCGATGAAACGCATTTGCTCGATCTACAAGAGCCCACGCAAGAACGAAATGTACCTGTATGTGCTCAAGGCTGACGGCCTGGAGCGCGTGCCTGAAGGCCTGCTGCCGTTCTTCGGCACCCCCGTGCACGCTTTCGACCTGGTGCTCAGCCCTGAGCGCAAGCTGGCCCGCGAGGACATCACCAAGGTGCTGGAGAACCTCGAAAGCCAAGGCTACCACCTGCAGATGCCGCCGCTGGAAGATGAGTACATCGAGCACCTGCCCGAAGAGCTGCTGCGCCGTAACGACCCCGTCTGACCATGCGTGTACTGATCGCTGAGCATGACCATGCTCGATACGCCGGGCTTTTGCGCGCAGCCGCGCCAGAAGTGGAAGTGCTGACCAGCGGCGACTCTGCCGAACTGGCCCGCCAGGCACCGCAGTGCCCGGTGTGGCTGGGCCAGCCGGACTTGCTGGCCAGTCTGCTGCGCCAAGGCCACAAGCCTGGCTGGATACAGTCGACATGGGCCGGTATCACGCCGTTGCTGGCCGATGGCCTGCCGCGTGATTACCGCCTGAGCCGCGCAGTAGGCATCTTTGGGCAGGTAATGGCTGAGTACATGCTCACCTATATGCTAGGCCATGAGCGTGAGGTGCTGTCACGCCTGGTCAGCCAGGTCGAGCGGCGCTGGGATGAACGCCCGGGGCGCAGCCTGGAAGGGCGCAAGGTCCTCATTGTGGGTGTAGGCGACATTGGTCAGCGTGTGGCCGAGTTCCTGCAGCCGTTTGGTGTGGAGCTGTACGGGGTTGCCAGCAGCGCCCGTGAACAGGCCCCGTTCGTCGAGGTGGCGGCGCTGGCCGACCTGCCGCGCATGGTCGGCCAGGTCGACTATGTGCTGAATCTGCTGCCGGATACCCCGGCGACTCATGACCTGTATGACGCCGCGCTGTTCAAATGCTTCCAGCCCTCGGCCTTGTTCATCAATGCCGGACGTGGTGTGGCGGTGGTCGATGCCGACCTGGTCGAGGCGTTGAAAGAGGGCCATCTGGCCGGTGCGGTGATCGATGTGTGCCGCCAGGAGCCGTTGCCCAAGCAACACCCGTTCTGGACCGCCTGGGGCTTGCTGCTGACCGGGCACAGCTCGGCGCCCACTTCGCCGACAGCGATGGTGCGCTTGTTTGTCGAGAATCTGCGGGCTTATGAAGCGGGGCAGGGGTTGCGGGGTGAAGTCGATTTCGCCCGGGGCTACTGATCGCTGTAGCCTGTACCGGCCTCTTCGCGGGTAAGCCCGCTCCAGCTCAGGGTGGTGATACCCCCCGTAGGAGCGGGCTTGCCCGCGAAGAGGCCAGCACTGCCAACACAAACCTTACAGACTGAAATCGCCTTCAGCAGCCAGCTCGCTCAGCGGCTTGCGCGGGCTCGGCACTTCACGCGCCTGCAGGGCTTCATCCAGGCTGGCCTTGTCCCCCAGCTTGCCGATCGCCACCATGGCATGCAGTACGTAACCCTCGGGAATCTTCAGTTCCTGACGTGCCAGGTCCTGATCGAAGCCGGCCATGCCATGGGTATGCCAGCCGCTGATGCTGGCCTGCAGGGCCAGGTGCCCCCAGGCAGAGCCCGTGTCGAAGGTGTGCCACAGCGCCGGTTTTTCTTCCGTAGCGCCCGGGGCCGCGAACGTGGTCTTGGAAATGACCAGCACCAGCGCCGACGCCTGTTGCGCCCAGCTGCGATTGAAGGGCACCAGCAGGCTCAGGTAACGCTCCCAGTTCGGCGTGTCGCGGCGGGCATACAGGAAGCGCCAAGGCTGAGAGTTATAGGCCGAAGGTGCCCAGCGGGCGGCTTCGAGGAAGCTCAGCAGGGTTTCTTCGCTGATCGGCTCGGCGGTGAAGGCGCGTGGCGACCAGCGGTTGATGAACTGCTCGTTGATGGCGTAATCGGCAATGCGGGGGTTGGCGCTCATGGCGGCTCCTGCAAACGGACGGGAAAAGCGCACGCTACTGCGTGCCGTCGCGACTGACAAGCGGTCTGGATTTGCCGAAGGCCAGGCTCTAGACTGGCGCCGCCGCGCGCCGTGGCCCCAAGATGAAGGCAGGAACCCTGTGTGATGATCGCTGAAAACGCGCCGTTCTGGCGGCGCAAGACCCTCGAAGAGCTCAGCCAGCAAGAGTGGGAGTCGCTGTGCGATGGCTGCGGCCTGTGCTGCCTGCAAAAGCTCGAGGACGAAGACGACAACAGCGTCTATTACACGCGCATCGCCTGCAAATTGCTGGACCTTGATACGTGCCAGTGCAGCGACTACCCCAACCGCTTCGCCCAAGTGCCAGACTGCATCCAGCTTACCCCGGGCAAGGCCGACCAGTTCAAGTGGCTGCCGAGTACCTGCGGTTACCGTCTGGTCAGTGAGGGCAAGGATTTGCCGGCTTGGCATCACCTGGTCTGTGGCGACCGGCAACAGGTTCATGAACAGCGCATTTCCCAGTCGGGGCGTATGCTCAGTGAACACGATGTGCACGAAGACGACTGGGAAGACCACCTGATCTTTCGCGCCAGCTGACCGGCGCGGCCCGCTGCCTCGGGGAAACAAGGAGTTTCTGTATGCGTTGCCAGCTGTTGTTGCTGTTGGGCCTGATGGCCAGTTCGCCGGCCTGGGCGAAAAAGGTCGACCTCGACTACCAGGTGCGCCTTCTGCCTGCCAGTGGCCAGGCCGAGGTCCGCGTTACATTGGCTGAAGGCAGCGCCGTGCGCAGCCTGGACTTCGACCTGGGCAAGGCTGGGGCCTACAGCGGCTTCCAGGCTGATGGGCAATGGCAGCTGAAGGGGCAGCGTGGCATATGGCAGCCAGCGGCCGGCAAGACCAGCCTTAGCTACCGCGTGCAGCTGGACCAGAAGCTGGCCAGCGGCGCCTATTCATCACGTGTCACCCCGCACTGGGCACTGTTCCTCGGCGACCAGCTGATACCCCCTGCGCGCCTCGACCAGCAGGATGGTACCGAGCTGGTGGCGCGCCTGGCTTTCGACCTGCCCGAGGGCTGGAAGAGCATCGAAACGTCCTGGCCGCGCATCGGCAAGGGGAAGTTTCGCATCGACAACGTGTCGCGCCTGTTCGATCGCCCGACCGGCTGGATGCTTGCCGGCGACCTGGGCAGCCGCCGCGCCCGCCTGGGCGAGACCGAAGTGACCGTGGCCGCGCCGGTGGGGCAGGGCATGCGGCGCATGGACAGCCTGACCTTGCTCACATTCGTCTGGCCACAACTACAAGCTGTGTTCCCGCGTAACCCGCCCAAGCTGCTGTTGGTCGGGGCGCGTGACGGCATGTGGCGAGGGGCTATGGCTGCGCAGGGCTCGTTGTACCTGAACAGTGCCCGGCCCATGGTCAGCGAAAACGGCAATAGCCCGTTGCTGCGCGAATTGGTGCAACTGTTCGCGCAGATTCACGGGCGTGACGGCAGTGACTGGCTGGTAGAGAGCCTGACCGATTATTACGCCAACGAATTGCTACGCCGCTCGGGCGGGATGAGTGATGACCGCTACCAGGTCTGGCAGGCGCGTCTGAGCAAGCAGGGCGCCAAGGTCAACCGGCTCAAGGGTGAACGCGCAAGCCCGGCCCAGGTGGCCCGCGGCGTGATGCTGTTGCAAGCGCTGGACAAGGAAATCCGCATTCACACCCAGGCCAAACGTTCGTTGGACGATGTGGTACGTGGGCTGATGCGCCTGCCCAGCGTCAGTACTGAAGACTTCGTACAGATCAGCGAGAACGTGCTGGGGCGGCGTTCCGATGTGCTGCAGAGCAAGGTGCTGCACTAGGCATCCCTGCGCCTGACAATCGGCAGGGCGGCATCGTCTGCAAGTCGCATTTCAAGCGTATCAAGTCGTACCTGGAATACACCGCGGAGCAGAAACTCAGCATTGTTCACGGGGCGAAACCGAGGAGGGGGAGCGTGCAGCCAACCATCCTCGGCAACGTTGATTGCGACAACCCATGGTTTGTCGAGGCAATGTTCGGCCCGGTTTCGGTGCTGTTCTGACGGAGCTCAGCACTCGGTCGCCCTGTGTTGGCAGGTCTGTCCTGTTGCCGCAGTGGCGGCCTTTCTATTTGAACTTGGGCCCCGAACGGGTATTCAGCCCCTTGGCCATGCGGTCATACAGCACCACATTCACCGTCGCTGCCAGGTTCATGCAGCCCTCGGTCGGGATGTAGATAGTCTCTTCACACCATCCCCGCACCTCTTCGCTCAACGAACCATCCTCTGGCCCGAAGATGTAAATGGCCCGGTCCGGATGGGTGTAATCCGGCAATGGTCGCGCTCCCTCCACCAGTTCTACCGCCACGGGCGTGCAGCCCAGCGGGATAATGCGCTGTAGGTCGTCGATGCCGATCAGCGGGATGTCGTAGTGCACGCGCTTGGTGTCGGTGACGAAGTCACGTGCGCGTTCATAGCGTTTGCCCGTGTAGAACACCGAATTGACGCCATAGCAGCCCGCTGCGCGCATCACAGAGCCGACGTTTTCTGCCGACTTGGGGTTGAACAGGCCGATGCAGCTGTATCGTTTGTTTGCCACGTACCGGGGCCCTTCGCGAAAAAAGCGCGATTATACGGGCTGCCCGGTAGCAGCGGGGGGCGAATCGATGGTCAGTCTTTCTTCAGCATGCCCGCCAGCCCGGCAAACGGGTTGTGCGTAGCCTTGGCAATGCTCGGGGTGCTGGTGGAGCCTTCACTGAAGTACTGCTGGTCGGTGTAGCGCGAGTGTTCGTTGTCGTGGCAGTACAGGCACAGCAGCTCCCAGTTGGAGCCGTCCTGAGGATTGTTGTCGTGGTTGTGGTCACGGTGATGCACGGTCAGCTCGCTCAGGCGCTTGCCAGCGAACTCGCGGGCGCAGCGACCGCACACGTGCGGGTACATTCTCAGGGCCTTGTCGCGGTAGCCCATTTCCTTGTCGCGCTTGGCATCGGCCAGGATGCGGTCGAGGCGCGCGGTAGCGGCGGCAGAAGAGGTGGAGCTCATGGTGTTTCCTTTGTTCTGATCAGGCAGGTGACGGTTATGCCATTGAGTCTAGCGCGCTTGCAGGTCCGGCGGACAGGCGAAAGCGTTGATTTAGGCGTAGCCTGTAGAAAGGTTCCCGACAGGAGGTTGCTGATGTTTCACGCGATCCTCGCCGCTCTGGTGATGGCTGGCCTGCCCCTGGCAGAAGCTGCCAGCCCGCCACCCAGGCTCACGCCGCCAGTACCCGGCGCGCCCGGTACGCCGACGCCTACGCCATACCCGCAGATTACCCCGAGTACGCCGCCCAAGGCTTATGACAGCCAGCCGGGGGCGCCCTTGTTGCCGCCGATGCCAGTGCCCGGCCCGCCGAAGGATCAGCCATTGCCCGGGTTGCGGCAGGACCCGCCGAAGCCGGTTGTGGAGGATGATTGACGGGCGGTAGCTGGGGGCGTTTGGGGCTGCTTTGCAGCCCATCGCGACGCAAGGCCGCTCCCACAGGTTGGACTGGATTCCGCGCTGTGGACTGCACCCCAGAAGATGGACAGATGTCCAACATCTGGGGTGTAGTCCACTGTCCTGTGGGAGCGGCCTTGTGTCGCGAAAGGGGCGCAACGCGCCCCCAGCTCTCTCAAAGGATACCCAGCTCGCCAAACACGAACGCATACTCCAGGGCCACATCCTTCAACCCTTGGTACCGCCCGCTCATCCCGCCATGCCCAGCCCCCATCTCGGTCTTGAGCAGCAGCAGGTTGTTGTCAGTCTTGAGTGTGCGCAACTTCGCCACCCATTTGGCTGCCTCCCAATACTGCACGCGGCTGTCGTTGTAGCCCGCCACCACCAGCATCGCCGGGTAGGCCTGCGCTTTCAGATTCTCGTACGGCGCATAAGCCTTGATCCGTTCATACACCTCCGGCTCCTCAGGGTTGCCCCATTCGTCGTACTCGGTCACGGTCAGCGGCAGCTCCGGGTCGAGCATGGTGTTGAGCACGTCGACGAATGGCACTTCGGCAATGGCGCAGCGGAACAGCTCAGGGCGCAGGTTGAGCACCGCGCCGATCAGCAGGCCGCCGGCGCTGCCACCACTGATGGCCAGGCGGTCGGCGGCAGTCACGCCCTGGCTGATCAGGTGCTCGGCGCAGGCGATGAAGTCGCTGAACGTGTTGTGCTTGTGCTCCTGCTTGCCGGCACGGTACCAGGCCTCCCCCAGTTCGCCACCACCACGCACGTGGGCGATGGCGAAGGCCACGCCGAGCTCCAGCAGGCTCAGGCGCGCATGTGAGAACCAGGGATCGAGGCTTTCGCCATAGGCGCCATAGCCGTACAGGTACAGTGGCACCGTCTTGCCCAGGTCCTGGCGGCGGCGTACCAGGCTGATCGGCACCTGGGTGCCGTCCGCTGCGGTTGCCCACAGGCGCTCACTGACATAGTCATCGGCATCGAATGCACCCAGCACCGGGGTTTGCTTGAGCACCACCTGGGCGCCCGTGGGCAACGCCAGCTGGCGCACCTGGGCCGGGCGGTTGAGTGCTTCGTAGCGCAAGCGTATGCGAGTGCTGGCAAATTCCAGGCTGTCCTGCACGTAAAGGTTGTAGGCGGCGTCTGGCAAGTCGACGCGGTAGGCCGGCAAGCCCTGCGGGCGTACTTCGATGATCGGCAGGCCGCCTTCGCGCAGGCTCAGGGTGAGGGCGCCGGTGTTCAGGCTGAGGCCTTCGAGCATGACCGCATCGCGGTGCGCCACCAGCACCTGCCACTGTTCGCGGCTTGGCACTGGCGCGACTGGTGCGTGGTACAGGGCGAAGTTGATGCCATCCTGGTTGGTGCGGATGAACCAGCGCCACTGGCCGTCGAGTTGGCCGTGGTCGGGGAAGTATTCGTGGCCTTCGACGCGCGGCGCCAGGCAGGTGAACGGCGCCTGCGGGGTTTCGGCGTCCAGTACCCAGGCCTCACTGGTGGTCTTGCTGTTCAGCAGCAGCACCAGCTGGCGCTCGGAACTGGTGCGGTAGCAGTGCAGAAAGAAACGCCCGTCCGGCTCTTCGAACACGGTGTGTGCGGCGTCTGTGCCCAAGGTGTGGCGACGCAGGCGCCATGGGCGGTGGGTGTCGTCCAGTTCTGCGAAGAATAGCGTCTGGCTGTCGTTGGCCCAGGTCAGGCTACCGTCGCAGTCGTCGAAGGGCAGGGTAGTGACACGGCCACTGGTCAGGTCTTTGACGTACAGGGTATAGATTTCGTCGCCGCTGGTGTCGAGGCTGTAGGCCAGCAGGCGGTGGTCAGGGCTGATGTTGAACGCGCCGAGGGAGAGGAAGCCGCCGTTGGCCAGGACGTTGGGGTCGAGCAGCAGTTGCTCCTGGCTTTCATCGACGGTGTTCGAGTCGTCGGCCGGACGTGGGCAGCGGTAGTGACGCGGGTATTCGTCACCGGCGGTGGTACGGGTGTAGTACAGGTAGGGGCCCCAAGGCGCCGGCAATGACAGGTCGGTCTCCAGGATGCGGCCCTTGATTTCTTCGAACAGTCGCTCACGCAACGGTGCCTGGTCGGCCAGGCAGGCTTCCTGGTAGGCGTTTTCAGCTTGCAGGTAAGCGAGTACCTCGGGGGTATCGCGCTGTTGCAGCCAGGCATACGGGTCGGTGGCCTGGTCGGCTTGGGCAATCGGGGGTTGGGGCTTGGTTGGCATTGAAGGTCTCTTGATTGGAGTTGCCTGTGCCGGCCTCTTCGCGGGTAAACCCGCTCCTACAGGGTCGCACCGTTCCCAAGTCCGTCGCAGATCGTGTAGGAGCGGGTTTACCCGCGAAGAGGCCGGCACAGGCAAACACTGTCTGCGCCCGGAAAAGTGTTTATCATAGGCATCTCTTTGCCTGGCTTGCACGAACACCATGACCGAGAACGACTACACCTTCGCCTGGGGCTTGTACGCAGTAGCCGCCTTAGGGTGCCTGCTGGTGGGCTTCAAGCTCACCGGCTGGATGTGGCGCTGGCTGCGCGAACCGCTACGGGTGGTGCTGGCGGTGCTGCTGCTGACCCCGACCATCGTCGACCCGGTCAAGGACAGCTTCGCCCCTGCAATCGCCATCACTGCGCTGGATGTCGCTTTCAAGGTCGGCAACAACGCCTGGCGCGCTGTGTCCGACTTCGCCATGTACGGCATGATCGCCTTCGGCCTTTACTTCCTCTTCGTGCTGCTGCGCTGGCCGCTGGAAAAGCGCGCGCACGCACGCCGTGAGCAGGCCGAAGCCGCCGCCAGGCGTCAGCGGGCCGAGGATGACCAGCTCGGCACCCAGGCGCCGCTGGCTGCCGAGCGTAGCGACCGTTACCGTGACGACTTGCCGCCAGCCGCTGCGCGTGGCACAGGCCGGGTCGAGCCTCGTCTGTAAACGGAGACACGCCTATGTGCGAACTGCTGGGCATGAGTGCCAACGTCCCTACCGACATCGTTTTCAGCTTCACCGGCCTGATGCAGCGGGGCGGGCGTACCGGCCCGCACCGTGACGGCTGGGGGATTGGCTTTTACGAAGGCCGCGGCCTGCGCCTGTTCCAGGACCCGGCCGCGAGCAGCGAGTCGGAAGTGGCCAACCTCGTGCAGCGCTACCCGATCAAAAGCGAAGTGGTGATCGGTCATATCCGTCAGGCCAACGTCGGCAGGGTGTGCCTGTCCAATACCCACCCGTTCGTGCGGGAAATGTGGGGCCGCAACTGGTGCTTCGCGCACAACGGCCAGTTGGGTGACTTCAAGGGCCTGGCCAGTTTCTACCGGCCAGTGGGCGACACCGACAGCGAAGCGGCCTTCTGCGACCTGCTCAACCGCATCCGCAGCGCCTTCCCCGAACCGGTGCCGGTGGAACAGCTGCTGCCAGTGCTGGTCGATGCCTGTGCCGGCTACCGTGGTCAGGGCGTGTTCAACTGCATGCTCAGCGATGGCGACTGGCTGTTCTGCTTTTGCTCGACCAAGCTGGTGCACATTACCCGCCGTGCGCCATTCGGTGCCGCACGGTTGAAGGATGTCGACCTGATCGTCGATTTTCATACCGAAACCACCCCCAACGACGTGGTCACGGTGATTGCCACCGAGGCCCTGACCGAGAACGAGACCTGGCACCGCTACGCGCCGGGTCAGTGGGCCCTGTGGCGGCACGGAGAGTGCGTGGCGCACGGCCAGAGCTAAGGACGCTGCATGTTCAGAAGTTACCTGCGATTGCTGTTGTTCACCTTCGGCCTGCTGGCCGGTATCCAGGTCCCGGGGCTGGTCAAGGACTATAGCCTGCGGGTCGAGGCGCACCTGTTCGAATCGCGCGAGGCGCTCGATGGGTTCCGGCAAACGGCCGAGCGCTTTTTCAAGGGCGACTTGCAGGCGCTGCTGCAGCACTACCGCAGCAGCGACGATCCGGTGTTCAACAGTGACGCCAACAGCATCGAAAGCCTGATGATCCGCAACGAATTGCTGGAAAACGAATGGCAGGTGCTGCAAGGGTCATGGGCCGAGCGTACCTGGCATGTGCTGGTACAGGCCGACCCGCAGTTACGTGAAGAAACCCTCAATGGCTACAGCTACCAGATTCTGCTGGTGCCCGAGGCGATTGGCTGGGGTGTGGGTGCCGGTTTTGTGCTGGCCTTTGTGGTCGAAAGCCTGTTGTTGGGGATTGGCTGGCTGATCCTGGGCGGGCGGCGCAGGGTGGTGAAAGAGAGCTGGCGCTAAGTTCTGCTGTACCTGTACCGGCCCTTTCGCGGGCTTGCCCGCTCCCCCAGGTACAACCTGGCCCGCCAGGCCTGTGATGATCCTGTGGGAGCGGGCGAGCCCGCGAAAGGGCCGGTACAGGCAAAGACTGTTGGTCAGACCAGCACAATCCGCTGCCCCCCCACATCCCGCGCATACCGCTCCAACACCTGCCGGCAAACCCCAACCACCTCATCGACCAACGCCACCCCGGTCTGCCACGCCACCACCAGCTCAAGGCTCGGCGGCGGCTGCAACCCTTCCAGCAGCACCAGCTCGCCCCGGCCCAACTCGGCATCCACCAGCGCCGGCGGTAGCGCGCCAATGCCAAAGCCGTCGCGCAACAGCCGGGTAATCGCCGCCACCGAGTTCACACAATTCAACCGTGGTGCCTCTGCCCCCGCAGCCTGCAGCAAGCTCAGCACCTCCTGGTGCGGCCGTGAATTCTTCGAGAAGGTGATGATGCGCTCGCGCCCAAGTTCGGCCAGCGACGCATAGTCCCGGTGCTGGTGGGCGCCTGCGGCCACCACCCAGCCCATTGGGTAGCGCGCCAGGTCTAGGCTGCGGATCGATTGCTCGCGCAGCAAGTCGGTCTGCAAAATCACGTCCAGAAAGCCCTTCTGCAGCTGCTCGCGCAAGTTCAGCGCGGTGTCGGCCACCAGTTCGATTTCCACCTGCGGGTAGCGCTCGGTCAGCTCCGCCACCAGCGCGCTCATCCAGGTGTGGATCACAGTATCCATCACCCCGATGCGAATGCGCCCGACCTTGGCCCGGTCGCTGTCCAGCGACTGCTTCATGGCCTTGGCGGTTTCCAGCATGCGTTCGGCGTATTCCAGCACCTTGCCGCCTTCCGGGGTCAGGCTGACGCCGCGGGAGTCGCGCAGCAGCAGTTTCACGCCCAGGTCGGCCTCCAGTGCGGCAATGCGGCTGGATACCGAAGCCTGGGTGGTGAACAGCTTTTCTGCCGTCAGGCGGAAGCTCTTCAGCCGGGCGACCCAGACGAAGGTTTCGAGGAAGCGAAGGTTCATGATCAGTTTTTCTTGTTCCAGACCGGCGGTTTTTTTCGTTGGACGCAGGCGAGGCGGCCTCTGAACAATGGCGCCCAGGCCGCGACGCTTCATGTCGCCCATAAAACAATACCAACAAGCCGAGGCATCCATGAACCCCACCGGCGTGCAGCAGCAGGTCAGTACCCTCCCTTCGTCCGGGCCTTTCGCCTGGTACCGCGACATCGACAAACAGCAACGACGTACCTTCTGGAGTTGCAAGATTGGCTATGGCCTGGACGGCATGGACACACAGATGCTCAGTTTCGTCATCCCTACGCTGATCATGCTGTGGGGTATCACCACCACTGAAGCCGGGTTGATCCACACCAGCACGCTGATCGCCTCGGCTGTAGGAGGCTGGGTGGCCGGTATCCTCTCCGACCGCATCGGCCGGGTGCGTACCCTGCAACTGACGGTGTTGTGGTTCGCCTTCTTCACCTTCCTGTGTGGCTTCGCTCAGAACTACGAGCAATTGCTGATTGCCCGAACCCTGATGGGCTTTGGCTTCGGTGGCGAGTGGACCGCCGGTGCAGTGTTGATCGGCGAGGTGATCCGCGCCCAGGACCGCGGCAAGGCGGTGGGCATGGTGCAGTCCGGCTGGGCAATCGGCTGGGGCCTCACGGCCATCCTCTATGCGCTGCTGTTCTCCTGGCTGCCGGCAGAGCAGGCCTGGCGTGCGTTGTTCCTGCTGGGGCTGGTACCGGCAATCTTCGTGATCTTCGTTCGCCGCCTGGTCAAGGACCCTGAGGTCTATCGTAAGGCCAAGGCAGTGGAAAACGCCGAGGCACCTTCGCGCTTCTACGAAATCTTCGCCCCGGGCATGCTCTGGACCACCGTGCGGGCATCCCTGCTGACCACCGGCGCGCTCGGCGGTTACTACGCCATCACCTCGTGGCTGCCAACCTTCCTGAAGAACGAACGCGGCCTGAGTGTGCTGGGCACGGGTGGCTATCTGGCCATGGTGATCGTCGGCTCGTACATGGGCTATGTGGTCAGTGCTTATCTGTCCGACCTGCTGGGGCGCAAGAAGAACTTCATCCTGTTCGCCGTGGGCTCTTTCGTCATTGTGCTGTTGTACACGCAGATGCCGGTCAGCGATGGCGTGATGCTGTGGCTGGGCCTCCCGTTGGGCTTCTTCGCCTCGGGTATCTTCAGCGGCATGGGGGCGTTTCTGACCGAACTGTTCCCCACGCGCATTCGGGGTTCGGGGCAGGGCTTCTGTTACAACATCGGCAAGGTCATTGCCGCGCTGTTTCCGTTGATGATTGGCATGCTCGGCCAGAACGTTCCGCTGGGTTTGGGCATCGGCGTGTTTTCTGCGGTGTCCTACGGCATTGTGATCGTGGCGGCCTTGAGCTTGCCGGAAACACGCGGCAAACAGCTGCAGGCGCGGTAAGGTAGGCATATGCACAACGACAAGGGAGATTGCGTGGTGGAACGCCTGCTACTCAATTGCGACATGGGCGAGAGTTTTGGCAGCTGGCGCATGGGCCTGGATGCCGAGGTCATGCCTTACATCGATTGCGCCAACATCGCCTGCGGCTACCACGCCGGCGACCCCGGCATCATGCGCCGCACCGTGGCCCTGGCGCTGGAGCACGGGGTGACTATCGGCGCTCATCCGGCCTACCCGGACCTGGTCGGCTTCGGCCGCCGCTCCATGGCCTGCAGCCCGGAAGAAGTCCGTGACCTGCTGCATTATCAGATCGGTGCGCTGGATGGCATCTGCAAAGTGCTGGGTGGTCGCGTGGCCTATGTGAAGCCGCATGGCGCGCTGTACAACGACATGATGGCCGACCCGCTCAAGTTGCGTACCGTGCTGGAGGCCGTAGCGGCCTATGACAGCAACCTGCCATTGATGCTGATGGCCACCGCCGACAACCGTGCCGCCCAGGCACTGGGCGATGAAATCGGCGTGCCGCTGTGGTTCGAGGCGTTCGCAGACCGCGCATACACCGCCAGCGGCCATCTGCTGTCGCGGCGCCTGCCGGGTGCGGTGCATCACGACCCGGCGCGGGTGGTGGAGCAGGCGGTGCGTCTGGCCCGAGGCGAAACGCTATTGGCTGACGATGGCAGTGCCTTGCAGCTTGCCGCCAGCACCCTCTGCGTGCATGGCGACAACGACAGTTCGGTGGCGGCGGTGCGGCAGATTCGCCAAGCCCTCGATGGGCTGGAGGTGTGATGAAGCCGCGAATCGAAGTGGTCGCCATCGACAGCCTGATGGTACGCCTGTTCGACCGTATCGATGAGGCCAACATGCCATGGATGCTCGCCGCCAGCCGGTGCTTGAGCGCGGCGTTCGGCGAGCATTTGCTGGACCTGGTGCCGTCCTATACCACGCTGATGGTGCAGTCTGCCCTGCCGCCAGGCGAAGCCAGGGCGCGAATCGCTCAGGCGCTGGAGGGCTTGCAGCCTGACACCGGCAGTGGCGGCCGCCGACACGAGATCCCGGTGTGGTATGACGTCAGTGTCGGCCCCGAGCTGCCTGTGCTGGCGGCACGCAGCGGCTTGAGTGAAGCCGAGATTGTTCGCTTGCACGGTGAACGTGATTACCCGGTGTTTGCCCTGGGCTTCGCGCCTGGTTTCGGCTTCATGGGCCTGGTCGACGAGCGCCTGGCCAGCCCTCGTCTGAGTACCCCGCGCAAGCGCGTGGCGGCGGGCAGCGTGGGTATTGCCGAGCGCCAGACGGCGGCCTACCCGGCAGTATCGCCGGGTGGCTGGAACCTGATCGGGCGCACCCCGGTGCGGTTGTTCGACCGTGAACGTGAGGGTTACAGCCTCTTGCAACCCGGTGACCGTGTGCGCTTCGTGCCGGTTTCGCGCAGCGAATTCCTGGCCATGGGTGGTGATGTGGAGGCGCAGGGATGAAGCAGTTGATGATCGAGGCCAGTACGCCGTTGTGCCAGTTACAGGATGCCGGGCGCTTTGGCGTGCGCCACCTTGGCGTGACCCAGGGCGGGGCGCTGGACTGGGTGGCGATGCACTGGGCCAACTGGCTGCTGGGCAACCCGTTGGGGGCGCCGGTGGTCGAGGTGGCGCTGGGTGGTTTTTGCGTGGTGGCCGAACAGGATTGCGTGCTGGCCCTGGCCGGTGCCGACCTGGATGCGTGTGTCGATGATCAGCCCCTGGCGCCATGGCGCAGCTTTGCCCTGGCCAAGGGGCAGCGCTTGACCCTGAAGCAGCCCAAAGTCGGTGTGCGGGCGTATTTGGCGGCACCGGGTGGGTTTCTGGGCGAGGATGTACTGGGCAGCTGTGCCACCGTGGTACGTGAAGCACTGGGTGGCATCGATGGCCAGGGTGCTGCGCTGGCTAAACACCAGGCATTGGCTTTTACCGGTGGCAATGCCCCCCTGCGCGAAGTGCCGCAAGCGTTGTGCCCGCAGTTCGCCCAAAAGCCGGTGCTGGACCTGGTGATGGGCGCGCAGATCGGTGAATTCAGCGGTACCAGCTTGTTCGAGGCATTCAACCGGGAGTGGACGCTGGACAGCCGGGCCGACCGCATGGGCATCCGGTTGTTAGGGCCGCAGCTGGTGTACCAAGGCGCGCCGATGATCTCCGAAGGGATCCCGCTGGGGGCGGTACAGGTGCCGCCGGACGGGCAGCCGATCGTATTGCTCAATGACCGGCAGACCATTGGTGGGTACCCGCGGCTGGGCGCGCTGACGCCGCTGGCGCTGGCGCAACTGGCGCAGTGCATGCCGGGGGCGGTGGTGCGGTTCAGGGCGGTGGTGCAGGACGAGGCCTGGCGAGAGCAGCAGGATTACCTGAACCGTTGGCGGTAGAGCGGGCGGCCTCTTCGCGGGTGAACCCGCTCCTACACACGTGCTGTGCATGCCTTGACGGCGATGTTACTTGGACAGGTAGCGCATCCCGTCCTCCAACCCTTGCAGGGTCAGCGGATACATCTTGTCCTCGATCAGGTCGCGCACCAGATGGGTCGAGGCGGTGTACTCCCAGGCCTGCTTGGGGTACGGGTTGATCCAGATGACCTTCCTGAACTTTTCCATGAAACGCTGGATCCACACATACCCGGCTTCTTCGTTCCAGTGCTCCACGCTGCCACCCGGCTGGGTGATCTCGTAGGGCGCCATGGCCGCGTCACCGACGAACACCACCTTGTAGTCATCGCCGTACTTGTGCAGCAGGTCGAAGGTGGAAAAACGTTCGGACGTGCGGCGCAGGTTGTTCTTCCACACCGACTCATAAACGCAATTGTGGAAATAGTAATACTCCAGGTGCTTGAACTCGGTCTTGCAGGCCGAGAACAGCTCTTCGCAGACTTTGACGTGGGCATCCATCGAACCGCCAATGTCGAACAGCAACAGCAGCTTCACGGTGTTGCGCCGCTCGGGGCGCATCTGGATGTTCAGCAACCCGGCATCACGCGCGGTGTGGTCGATGGTGCCGTCGATGTCCAGCTCTTCGGCGGCGCCTTCGCGGGCGAACTTGCGCAGCCGGCGCAGGGCCAGCTTGATGTTGCGGGTGCCAAGCTCGACCTGGTCGTCGAGGTTCTTGTACTCGCGTTGGTCCCAGACTTTTACCGCCTTGCCCTGGCGCTTGCCGGCCTCACCAACGCGGATGCCCTCGGGGTTGAAGCCGCCCGAGCCGAATGGGCTGGTGCCGCCGGTACCAATCCACTTGTTGCCGCCAGCGTGGCGTTCCTTCTGCTCTTCGAGGCGCTGCTTGAAGGCCTCGATAAGCTTGTCCAGGCCGCCGAGCGACTGGATCTGCGCGCGTTCTTCATCGGTCAGCGAGCGCTCGAATTCCTTGCGCAGCCAGTCTTCTGGGATCAGTGCCTCAATGTGCCGGTCAAGGTTTTCCAGGCCCTTGAAATAGGCTGCGAAGGCACGGTCGAACTTGTCGAAGTGGCGTTCATCCTTCACCAGGATGGCGCGGGCGAGGTAGTAGAACTCGTCCATGTCGGCGAACACCACGCGCTTTTGCAAGGCCTGGTGCAGGTCGAGCAGTTCACGCACCGAAACCGGCACCTTGGCCGCACGCATCTCATTGAACAGATTGAGCAGCATGGCCCTGCTCCTGTCAGCGGTTGCCGCGCCGGCTCATGAAGGCCAGGCGCTCGAGCAGTTGTACATCCTGCTCGTTTTTTACCAGCGCACCGGCCAGCGGCGGGATGGCCTTGGTCGGATCGCGTTCGCGCAGCACCGCTTCACCGATGTTGTCGGCCATCAGCAGCTTGAGCCAGTCGACCAGCTCGGAGGTGGACGGCTTTTTCTTCAGGCCCGGCACCTTGCGCACGTCGAAGAATACATCCAGCGCCTCGCTGACCAGCGACTGGCTGATGTTCGGGTAGTGCACGTCGACAATCTGCTGCAGGGTAGTGCGGTCGGGGAAGGCGATGTAGTGGAAGAAGCAGCGGCGCAGGAAGGCGTCCGGCAGCTCTTTTTCGTTGTTCGAGGTAATGATGATGATCGGACGCTGTTTGGCCTTGATGGTCTCGTCGATTTCGTAGACGTAGAACTCCATCTTGTCGAGTTCTTGCAGCAGGTCGTTGGGGAATTCGATATCGGCCTTGTCGATTTCGTCGATCAGCAGGATGACCCGCTCGTCGGCCTCGAAGGCCTCCCAGAGCTTGCCCTTTTTCAGGTAGTTGCGCACATCGTGCACCTTGTCCACGCCCAGCTGCGAGTCGCGCAGGCGGCTGACCGCGTCGTACTCATAGAGCCCCTGGTGGGCCTTGGTGGTGGATTTGATGTGCCAGGTGATCAGGCGCGCCCCGAACGAGGCCGCCAACTGCTCGGCGAGCATGGTTTTGCCGGTGCCCGGTTCGCCCTTGACCAACAGCGGGCGTTCGAGGGTAATGGCCGCGTTTACCGCCAGTTTCAGGTCGTCTGTGGCGACGTAGTCGCGGGTGCCTTCGAACTTCATGGGGGGTTGTCCTCTGTTTAGGGCTTTGCGGGCCTCTTCGCGGGTAAACCCGCGCCTAATTAGGTTGTAGGAGCGGGTTTACCCGCGAAGAGGCCCGAACAGGCAGCACATAATCTGGATTTGTTTCCGACTATAACGCGGGGCCAGGCGGCTGCAAACGCAGACCGGGTATTCAGTCCCTGAATGCCCCGTCACGCTGTCTCAGTCAGACTTCGGGGCTGGTTGCTCATAGCGCGCATTGAATGCCTGGACAAACCCGTTGCGCAGGATCTGCAAGAATGCCTCGAAGGCACTGACATCCTGCTTGCGCACACTGCCGCTGAGTTCCACCCGAGTGGCGAACTGGTTTTTCGGCTGGTTCTTCAGCACCGTCTCGGTCGCACCCACCAGTGCCTCCCACACCGAGCGGAAGAAACCCTTGTCCTTTTCCTCGACGTCCTGTTGCCAGTCGAACACGTCGACATCGCGCAGCAGCGGTTTTATGTAGCCGTTCAGCCGGCCGTTTTCTGCCTGGGCCTCGATGACCACGTCACCGTGCCCAGCATTGAAGTCGAATTTGCCGTAGGCGCTGGCAAAGTCATTCAGTTTGCGCAGCTCGATGCCGGTGGCGCGAAGCCTGAATTCGAAGTCGTCGAAATCACTGAAAGGGTCGAAGGTGGCACGGCTTTCTACCTTCGCATCCCCCGCGATGAGCGCCGTACCCTCGAAACTTGCATCGCGACGGCCTTGCTGGTCGCGCACGTTGGTCAGGTTGCGGATGCTGGCGTTCAACCGGGTGGCCTTGAGGTCGACCGGTGGCTTGGAATTGAAGTTGCGGAACGTCAGCACACCATTGTCGATACGCACTTCGTTGAGGGTGATGGGCAGGAGTTTTTCCAGCTGCTGGCGCCAGTCGGTCCCTTGGCCGGTCTGCGACGCCTGTTTGCTACCACCGTCGACAAAATTCAGCTCGGGATGCACGAAGGTCACCTCCGCCACCACTGCCTTGTCGTACCACAACGAATGCCAGCTCACCGAGAGGTCGATCAGTGGTGCGTCGAGAAACGGTACGGGCACCTTGCCGGTGGTCTTGACGATTTTCAGCCCGTTTATCTGATAGGCACCGCGCCACCAGGCCAGGTCCACGTCGGCTACCTGGCCGCGGTAGTCACCCATGTCGGCCAGCTTGTCGTTGAGGTAGTCGCGCACCAGGTAGGGCAGGGCCAGGTGCAGCGCCACCAGCAGCACGATCAGGCTGGCCATGCCGACCAGCGGCCAGCGATAGCGGGCTTTCATGAGGCTGTCTCCAAGGGCGGGATGTGCGGTTGACCGCAACGTGCCGGGCTGAGTTCGAACAGGCTTTACGGGCCACCCCCGCAGGCTTACCCTTGAGGCATTTCCCTGCTTTTTCATGCCAAGGACCCCTGCCATGAGCCGTATCTTTGCAGACAACGCCCACTCCATCGGTAACACGCCGCTGGTGCAGATCAACCGCATCGCCCCGCGCGGTGTGACCATTCTGGCCAAGATCGAAGGGCGCAACCCCGGGTACTCGGTCAAATGCCGCATTGGCGCGAACATGGTCTGGGACGCCGAGAGCAGCGGCAAGCTCAAACCGGGCATGACCATCGTCGAGCCCACCTCGGGCAACACCGGTATCGGCCTGGCTTTCGTCGCCGCCGCCCGCGGCTACAAGCTGATGCTGACCATGCCTGCCTCGATGAGCCTGGAGCGCCGCAAGGTGCTGAAGGCACTAGGCGCCGAGCTGGTATTGACCGATCCGGCCAAGGGCATGAAGGGCGCCATCGAGAAGGCCAACGAAATCGTTGCCTCCGACCCGGAGCAGTACTTCCTGCCGGGCCAGTTCGAAAACCCGGCCAACCCGGCCATTCACGAGAAAACCACCGGCCCTGAGATCTGGAACGACACGGACGGCACCATCGACGTGCTGGTGGCGGGCGTCGGCACTGGCGGTACCATTACTGGCGTGTCGCGTTACATCAAACATACCCAGGGCAAGGCCATCCTGTCGGTGGCAGTGGAGCCTGTGGCATCGCCGCTGATCAGCCAGACCCTGGCCGGCGAAGAACTCAAGCCCAGCCCGCACAAAATCCAGGGCATCGGCGCTGGCTTCGTGCCGAAAAACCTCGACCTGTCGATCGTCGACCAAGTGGTGACGGTGACCGACGAAGAGTCCAAGGCCATGGCGATTCGCCTGATGCAGGAAGAGGGCATCCTTTGTGGTATTTCCTGCGGTGCGGCAATGGCGGCAGCTGTGCGCCTGGCCGAAAAACCGGAAATGCAGGGTAAGACCATCGTCGTAATCCTGCCCGATTCGGGCGAGCGATATTTGTCGAGCATGCTGTTCAGCGACATGTTCAGCGAGCAGGAAAACCAGCAGTAATCGGCCTTGCCGCTGATCCGGCGCAACAATCGGCGGCCTGGTTTATTGCAAAATCTTCATGAATGCGATCCCGCCCGGGTTGTTTTTACCGCGGCGGGATCGGTTTATGATGGCAGGATGATTTTCTGGAGAGCAGGCAGCGCAGCCCTGACTCTTCCTCAAGGAGTGAAAGCATGACCTTTTCCTTTGCAGCCAAGGCGGGTGTCTTGCTGGTGTTTTTCGGCAGCGTGCTGTTCGTGCACTTGCGTGGCAAGGCCCGCTTGCCGGTGTTGCGCCAGTTCGTCAACCATTCGGCGCTGTTCGCCCCCTACAACGCGTTGATGTACCTGTTTTCCGGCGTGCCGTCCAAGCCCTACCTGGATCGCCAGCGCTTCCCCGAGCTGGACGTATTGAAGGACAACTGGCAGGAAATCCGCGAAGAGGCCATGCGCCTGTTCGACGAAGGCTATATCCGTGCCGCTGAGAAAGATAACGACGCCGGCTTCGGTTCGTTCTTCAAGAAGGGCTGGAAGCGCTTTTACCTGAAGTGGTACGACAAACCTCTGCCTTCGGCGCAAACCCTGTGCCCGCGCACTGTCGAGCTGGTCAGCCGCATCCCCAATGTCAAGGGCGCAATGTTTGCCCTGCTGCCCGGCGGCAGCCACCTGAACCCGCACCGCGACCCGTTCGCAGGCTCGCTGCGTTATCACCTGGGGCTGTCCACGCCCAACTCCGACGCATGCCGCATCTACGTGGACGGTGAGCAGTACGCCTGGCGTGATGGCGAAGACGTGATGTTCGACGAAACCTACGTGCACTGGGTCAAGAACGAAACCGACGTTACCCGCGTGATCCTGTTCTGCGACATCGAGCGCCCGCTGAGTAGCCCGCTGATGACGCGCATCAACCGTAAGGTCAGTGCCTTCCTCGGCCGCGCCACCGCGCCGCAGAACACCGACGACGAGCGCGTGGGCGGGATCAACCAGGCGTACGCCTGGAGCAAGCGCTTCAGCAACAGGATCAGCAACCACGTGAAGCAGTTCAAGCGCGCCAACCCCAAGGCTTACCGCGTGCTGCGGCCGGTACTGGCGGTGGTGGTGGCGTATCTGTTGTATCGCTGGTTGTTCTGATTTTTTCTGGTCTAACCGGCATCTTTGCGGGGCCAGCCCGCTGCCACCTGTGCGCCTCATCCTTCAAGGACGAGGGCGCGCGCGTGGAAGCGGGGTTGTGCTGCGAAGAATCACTCGCTATATTCCAGAACATTCACTTCTGCAAAGAACCCTGTCATGCCCGCCATCCCTTCCACCACACGCTTTGCCATCGCGCCAGTCGCGGGCATGGTCGTGCGTGGTAGCCAGCAGCCGGTCATGATCTGTCACTCCCCACCACCTGTCAGTGGCGTCGTAGGCGGCGTAGCTCCGCCTCATTGCGTGGTCGTGCTGGGCTGATCGGCTTCTTGCCGTACCCCTTCACACGCGCAACCTACTGAACACGGTCGGCCACTGCTCACGTTGAAGCGCACGCCGTCCGTTTGGCTTATCTGCCTACTATCAGGTGGCAATTCATGTCTGTCTTTACCAAAACGTCCGTGGCCTCTGCGGCCACTACCTGCCTGTTCGTCCTGCTGTGGAGCAGCGGGGCGATCGTCTCCAAGCTCGGCCTGGCGCATGCCAGCCCGTTCGCCTTCCTGCTGTTGCGCTCGGCGCTGGCCCTGGCTGGCCTGTTGCTGATCGGCCCGTTGCTAGGGCTGCGCTGGCCGCGTACTCGCGGGAGCATTCTGCGCGCCCTTGGTACAGGGTGTGTGCTGCTCGGTGCCTATCAGATCTTTTATCTGTTGGCGCTTGATACCCATGTCACCCCCGGTGTCATGGCCACGGTGATGGGGGTACAACCGATCCTCACCGTGGTGCTGATGGAACGCCAGCGCTCCTGGAGCCGTTTGTTCGGCCTGGGTTTGGGGTTGGGCGGCTTGATCATGGTGGTCTACCAGGGCATCAACCTGGGCGGGGTATCGCTGGCGGGCATGCTGTTCGCCCTGCTGGCGCTGGTCAGCATGACCTTTGGCTCGATCCTGCAGAAGCGCATTACCGACAACCCCATGGGCACACTGCCGCTGCAGTACCTGGCCGGCTTTGCCATGTGCGCGCTGTTCGCACCTCTGCAACCGCTTCATGTCGAGTGGACCGGCAGCTTCGTCGGTGCGCTGCTGTGGATGGGCCTGGTGGTCTCGCTGCTGGCAACCTTGCTGCTGTACCGGCTGATCGCCAAGGGCAACCTGGTCAATGTCACCAGCCTGTTCTACCTGGTGCCGGCAGTGACTGCGGTGATGGACTTGCTGATCTTCGGTAACCGCCTGGCACCGCTCAGCCTGCTGGGCATGGGGCTGATCGTGGTAGGGCTGCTGTTCGTGTTTCGCAAGCCCGCCGCGGGCCTGGCGGAAGCGTAGGCCCTAGCGGAACTCTTCGGGGATGGCGTGGCGCAACACGCCTTCCTCGAAGTCCAGCAGGCCGGCTTCGCGCTGGGTGAGCAGGTAGTAGAGCAGGGTATCGAGCGAGCGTTGCGGCGGGACCTCGACCGCCAACATCTTCACTGCTTGTTCGGTTTCACAGGCGCAGCCGAAATCCAGCAATGCTGCGCGTACCTGGTCGAGGGTTTCCGGTGGTTTGACGACCACCCGGAACACCGAGCTGCCGCTGCTGTGGCGCAGTTCTGCGAACCAGGTTTCGCCTGCTTCCTCGCGAGTGTCGATCACGTCGCCCGGGGCGATGCCATAGACATGGAAGGGTATGTTGTCGATGGCATAGCCGCCTTCCACAGCCTTGGCCCACAGGCCCTCGACCGAGGCCGGTGGGTAGCCGTTCTCGTCCTGTTCCAGGCGGAACAGGACCTTTTTGTACGCGCTGTTCATGCCGTACTCCGCTTCAGCTGCGCGCCGGGCGCAGCACCAGCCACAAGGCCAGGCCAATCAGCAGGCCGCCGTATAGGTGCGCCATCGACAACGGCTCATCCAGCAGCCATGCCCCCCACAATACGCCGAATACCGGGATCAGGAAGGTCACGGTACTGGCTTTGACCGGTCCGATCTCGGCCAGTAGGCGGAAGTACAGGATGTAGGCAAAGGCGGTGCACAGCAAACCCAGCCCCAGCAACGACAACCACACCTCCCAGCCCCCCCAGCTGGCGGGTGGTTGGGTGAGTGCGCTCCAGCCGAACAGCGGGGTCAGCATGAGCGTTGCGCCGAGCATGCTGCCCAGCGCGGAAAGACGGCTGTCCAGGCCACTGATCCAGCGGCGGGCGAGGAACCCGGCAAAGCCGTAGCAGGTGGTGGCCGCCAGGCAGGCGAGGGCGCCTTGCAGCAGGGCCATGTCCAGTGCCACCGGGCCGGCGCCGCTAAGGATGCCGACGCCGAACAGGCCAAGGAAGATGCCGCAGAGTTTGGCCAGGGTCATTGGCTCGCGGAAGAACAGTACGCCGACCAGCACGCCCATCAACGGGGTGGTGGCGTTGAAGATTGCCGAATAGCCGGCCGGCAGCACCTGGGCCGCCACCGAGTAGAAGGTGGCGGGGATGCCGGAGTTGATCATGCCCAGCACCAGGCACGCGCCGAGCTTGCCCTGGAAGTCCCAGCGCACACGGGCGGCGGCCAGTATCACGATCAGGCCCAGGCAGGCGATGGAGACCCGGAAGAACGCGGTCGGCACCGTACCCAGTTCGGGGGCGATGATGCGCATGAACAGGAAACTCGCTCCCCAGACGGCGGCAAGGGTCAGCAGGCGGGCTAGGGCGATGGGGCTCACAACGGTCTCCGGAGGTAAGGCAGGGGCGCGAGTGTACGCCAGGGGGCGGGGGGATTCTTGTGCTTTCTTGCTGTGTAATTCCTCTTGGGGCTGCGGGGCTCTGGGCAAGGCAGCTGCAACTACAGCTCTGGCCTTCAATGGCAGTAACCCATGAAGCCAAGGGCGGCTAAGCTCTGTACTCAATCCCAGCTCCGAGGCACCACGCATGTCCCAGCCCTGGCCCGCTGTCGAAATCGCCCGGATGATCCTCGCCGGCTTCGACGACTACCGCGATCATTTCCAGCGCATCACCCTTGGTGCTCGCCAGCGCTTCGAGCAGGCGCGTTGGCAGGATATTCAGCAGGCCGCCGCTGCCCGCATCAATCTCTATGAAGAGAAAGTCGCCGAAGTCAACGGTTGGCTGCGCCAGGCCTTTGCCGCAGAGGTGCTGCTGGACGTGGAACAGTGGCCTCTGGTGAAAAACGCCTATATCCACCTGATTGACCCCCGCCTGGACGACGAGTTGGCAGAGACCTGGTACAACTCGCTGTTTTGCAGCCTGTTCAGCCATGACCTGATCAGCGACGGCTGCATGTTCATCCACACTACCCGGCCTTCCATGCGCGGCCGCGAGCGCGCCGCGCAAACCCGTACCTATCGGCTTGACGGCAGTCTCAGGAACTTGCTGCGTGCGGTGTTCGCCGATTACCCGTTCGACATGCCTTATGGCGACCTGGAAGGCGACCTGGCGCGGCTGGAAGAACAACTGCGCGAATGCCTGCCCGACTGGGTGTGCAAGGACCCGGCGCTGGCCGTGGAGCTGTTTGTACCCGTGCTTTACCGCAACAAGGGGGCCTATCTGGTCGGCCGCCTGTACAACAGCGATGAGCAGTGGCCGTTGGTGATTCCCTTGTTGCACCGCGAGGGCCACGGCATCGAGGCCGATGCACTGATCACCGACGAGGCCGAGGTGTCGATCATCTTTTCGTTCACCCGCTCTTACTTCATGGCCGATGTCCCGGTGCCCGCCGAGTTCGTCAATTTCCTCAAGCGCATCCTGCCGGGCAAGCACATTGCCGAGCTGTATACCTCGATCGGGTTCTACAAGCAGGGCAAGTCGGAGTTCTACCGCGCACTGATCAACCACCTGGCCAGCAGTGATGACCGCTTTGTCATGGCGCCAGGGGTGCGGGGCATGGTCATGAGCGTGTTCACCTTGCCCGGCTTCAATACCGTGTTCAAGATCATCAAGGACCGCTTCTCGCCATCGAAAACCGTGGACCGCGCCACGGTGATCGACAAGTACCGGCTGGTGAAGAGCGTCGACCGGGTGGGGCGTATGGCCGACACCCAGGAGTTTGCCGATTTTCGCTTTCCGCGCAGCAAGTTCGAGCCGGATTGCCTGGCCGAGTTGCTGGAGGTGGCACCGTCGACGGTGGCGCTGGAGGGCGACACGGTGCTGATTCGCCACTGTTGGACCGAGCGGCGCATGACGCCGTTGAACCTGTACCTGGAGCAGGCCACCGAGGGCCAGGTGCTGGAGGCGCTGGAGGACTACGGCCTGGCCATCAAGCAGTTGGCGGCGGCGAACATCTTCCCCGGCGACATGTTGCTGAAGAACTTTGGTGTGACCCGTCATGGCCGGGTAGTGTTTTACGACTATGACGAAATCAGCTTTCTGACCGAGGTGAATTTCCGCCACATCCCGCCACCGCGTTACCCGGAGGACGAAATGTCGGGCGAGCCGTGGTACTCGATCGGGCCGCATGATGTGTTTCCCGAAGAGTTTCCGCCGTTTCTGTTTGCCGATATGGGCCAGCGGCGGTTGTTCAGCCGCTTGCATGGGGAACTGTATGACGCGGATTACTGGAAGGGGCTGCAGGCGGCGATACGTGAAGGGAAAGTGATCGATGTGTTTCCGTATCGGCGCAAGGCCCGGTGAATCAGCTCGAACAGGCCTGTCACTCCTTCAAACACTTCATCTCGCTCAAATGGGTCCGCACCTTGCCCAGCCGTTCCTGCAGGAATCTCCGCTGCTGCGGGGTGCTTTGTCGCACCAGGTCCACCAGCAGGCTGCGCGCCTGCTGCTCGGCATTCTGATATGCCGCCCGGTATTCGGGTGTCCACAAACTCTCCTTGCGTTGCAACAAGGTCGCCAGGCGCGGTTGGAAGCTGGAGTCGTTGCGCTGGTTCATTGCCAACAGTAATTGCTGCTGCCAGTGGGCACGGTTGGCGATCCATTCACGGTTCTGGTCACCCAGCGCTTGAGACCAGGTCTGGATGCGTTGCTTCTGTACCGCCGTCAACTCGCCAAACCATGGCGTCAGGCGTTTTTCCATGCGTTCGCTACGGCGGGCCATCTGCTTCGGCAATGGCGTATCCACATACTGCTTCTGCCGTTCACTGATGTCATCGCGGAAGGCTTCACGCATCTGCGCTACCTGGTTGTCGCTCATGCCGCGCAGCAGTTCGGTGGCCGAAGGGGTGATTTCCTCGGCCACTCGACCAATTGCCTCACGGACCTCGCGGGTGCTCTGCTGCAGGGCCTGGTCGGTGACCTGGTCGTCGGCGACCATCTCACGTAGCCGGTCGAGCCAGTCGAGGTAGCCGGGCAGTTGAGTCTTGCAATGCCAGGCCAGGTGCTCGCGCAACCGATCGTCCAGCAGCGCCCTTTGCTCGCGGTTCATGTCCAGATAGTCGCTCAGCGACCACGGCACCAGGCGGTCGAGGTTGCGATAGGCCAGGTCGATGCGGCTGCAGGCGGCCAAGGCCAGGGCGAAGCCGATGGCGATAAGCAGGGCTTTGGGCAGGCGTAGCGGCATGTGCTGTTCCTTCCTCAGGCTGGCCAGAAGGTAGATGCAAGTGCGGCCTGGCGGTTCCACTGCATGAGTGGTCGGGCCATGTGGTGGCTTCAGGTGTAGAATAGCCGCCTTGTCTTGAGGATCATCGGAAATGGCTCTGCTTGGGCGTTACAACAGTTTGCAAATCGTGAAACACGTGGACTTCGGTCTGTACCTGGACGGCGGCGCCGATGGCGAAATACTGCTGCCCGGGCGCTATATCCCGAAAAACGCCGAGACCGAAGTCGATGACTGGTTGAACGTGTTCATCTACCTGGACAGCGAAGACCAGCTGATCGCCACCACCGAGAAGCCCAAGGTGCAGGTTGGCGAGTTCGCCAGCCTGAAGGTCAAGGACATCAACGGTGCCGGTATCTTCCTGGACTGGGGCCTGTCCAAGGACCTGCTGATGCCGTACTCGGAAGAGGCAAGGCCTCTGAAGATCGGTGATTACTGCGTGGTGCACGTGTACCTCGACAAGCGCACCCGCCGGATCACTGCCACGTCGCGCCTGGACCGCTACCTCGATGTCACCCCGGCCGACTACAAGGTTGGCCAGCCGGTCGAGCTGCTGGTGGCCGGCGAAACGCCGATGGGCTTCAAGGCCATCATCAACAACCGCCACTGGGGCCTGATCCACAAGAACGAGGTGTTCAAGTTCTTGCGCTCGGGCATGCACGAGAAGGGCTTCATCAAGGAAGTGCGCCAGGACGGCAAGATTTCACTGAGCCTGCAGCCGGTAGGCGCCGCCCTGGCGGACACCCTGCAAGAGCAGATCATGGCGCGCC
The DNA here is from genome assembly GCF_043103245.1 of Pseudomonas sp. YQ_6. Taxonomy (NCBI): domain Bacteria; kingdom Pseudomonadati; phylum Pseudomonadota; class Gammaproteobacteria; order Pseudomonadales; family Pseudomonadaceae; genus Pseudomonas; species Pseudomonas sp. YQ_6. Next base: position 91,573 of record NZ_JBICJR010000005.1, on the reverse strand, counting down.
TGGAAGCCGAAGGCGGGGTGTTGGGGGTGTGCGACAAGAGTGACCCTGCGTTGATCAGCAAACTGTTCAACGTCAGCAAGGGCAACTTCAAGAAGGCCATTGGCGGGTTGTTCAAGCAGGGCCTGATCGTCATCCATGACGATCGCATCGAGAAAGCCTGACGGCCTTACGCCTGTACGAAGTTGCGGAAGTCCAGCTGCTCGCCACCCGGACGGGTGTCGCGCAGCAGCGAGTCACGGTCGGCGCTGAGGGCCAGGCTGATGGTGGAGCGGCGCTTGCCAGGCTTGCGCACTTCCATTTGCTCAAGGTGAGCCTTGAGGAAATTGGTGGGCACCTTCAGGTGCTGCAGCTCATCGCTTTCCGGCGTGTGCAGCAGCAGGTTGACCCAGTCGGCCTGGCCCTTGCCCAGCAGTGCCACTGGCACTTCGAACCACCACAGGTTGCGTTTGCTGTCCAGAGTGGCGAACAGAGTATTGCTGCTGGTCAGCACCGGCCGTGCCAGTGCTTCGTTGCGCCGGGCGATGGCGGCGGGTTTGTCGAGTTTCATGCAGGTTCCTGCGCGTTGACGCTATGAAGGCCTGCATTGTGAGGGGTGGCACGGGGCGGAGCAAGGTTTGTGACTTGCGGTGCCAGTGCCGGCCTCTTCGCGGGCTTGGACGGTATTCGCCTGCAGTTTTACCGTTCGGCTTCTGGCCGGGAAATCCGTTGAAACTCCTGGCCCAGGCGTTGGGTCAACCTTCTGTCGACACGGTTCACGTGTCTCCATTTGCAGGAGTTTTGCCATGAGCGGTACTAAAGACAAAGCGAAAGGCTTGGCCAACGAAGCGATCGGCAACGTGAAACAGGGTGTTGGCAAGGTGACCGACAACGACAAGCTGCGGGCCGAAGGCAAGGCGCAGGAGCTCAAAGGCGAGGCGCAGCAGGTCAAGGGCAATGTGAAGGATGCGGTGAAGAAACCTTGACTTGAGGCGGTGCGGGTCTCTTCTCGGGCGAACCCGCGAAGAGACCCGCACTATTGGCAAGCAAATTCTTCAACCACGGCCGGGAGCAGCACAGCACGGACAGGGTCTATTAGACTTGCCTGTGTAACGATCAAGCGGCGAAAGGAGACGCTATGATTTTCCCCGACCTGCGCGGCTTGCCCCTGCACCGCGTGCTGGTTCGCACCGTCAAGGAATTCCTCGACGACGAGATGTCCACCTATGCCTCAGCGCTGGCCTACCAGGCGCTGTTCTCGCTATTTCCCTTCCTGTTGTTCCTGATTGCCCTGATCGGTTTCCTGCACTTGCCGGACTTTTTCTCCTGGCTGCGTCTGCAATCGGAACTGGTATTGCCGCCCCAGGCGCTGGAGCAGGTGAATCCGGTGATCGACCAGTTGCAACAATCCAAGGGTGGGCTGCTGTCGGTGGGTATCGTGATCGCCCTGTGGACCGCCTCCGCCGGCGTGCGCCTGATGATGAGCGCCATGAACGCCGCTTACGATGTGCCCGAAGGTCGCCCGGTGTGGAAGCGTATCCCGCTTTCCATTTTCTACACCGTGGGCCTGGCTGGCATGCTGCTGGCGGCCGCAGCGCTGATGGTGCTCGGCCCGCAGGTGATGGAATGGATAGCTGCCCAGATCGGCATGCAGGAGTTCATCGTCACACTGTGGACCATCCTGCGCTGGCCGGTGATCATCATTCTGCTGATGGTGGCAGTGGCCCTGATCTATTACGTGATGCCTGATGTGGAACAGCAGTTTCGCTTCATCACCCCGGGCTCGGTGCTGGCGGTTGTAGTGTGGATCGTGGCCTCACTGGGCTTTGCCTACTACGTGAAGACCTTTGCCGACTACAACGCCATGTACGGCAGCATTGGTGCAATCATCGTGCTGTTGCTGTATTTCTATATTTCGGCTGCCGTGCTGCTGCTCGGCGCCGAAATGAATGCGGTGATCGAGCACATGTCAGCCGAAGGCAAGAACCCGGGCGAGAAAGACTTCGACGGGGAAAAACCCAAGGAAACCTTGACTGTACTGGGTCACGAGCACCCGAACCCGAGCAAGCCTCATAGCGTCGAGCCGAACCCCTGATGATCCGTGACATTCTCAAGATGGGCGACGAACGCCTGCTGCGCATCGCTCCGCCAGTGCCCGAGCACATGCTTGGCAGTGCCGAACTGCAGCAATTGATCGACGACATGTTCGAAACCATGCGTCACGTCGGCGGTGTGGGCCTGGCCGCCCCGCAGGTCGGCATCGACCTGCAGTTGGTGATCTTCGGCTTCGAGCGCAGCGAGCGATACCCCGATGCCGAGGCGGTGCCGCAGACCATTCTGCTGAATCCGGTCATCACCCCGACCTCCAGCGAGGTCGAGGACGGCTGGGAGGGGTGTCTGTCGGTGCCTGGTTTGCGCGGCGTGGTGCCGCGCTTCAAGCATATCTGCTACCAAGGGATCGACCCCCAGGGCAGCCCGATCAACCGCTTTGCCGATGGCTTCCATGCGCGGGTGGTGCAACACGAGTGCGACCACTTGATCGGCCGGCTATACCCCTCGCGCATCCAGGACTTTGCCAGGTTCGGCTACACCGAGGTGCTGTTCCCTGGGCTTGAGGCCAGCGACGACTGACCTCGCTGCAGGGCTACCAGGCGTTTGTTGCGCTGATAGCGTTGCAGGCGGCTGGCCAGGGGTTCTGGCAGCTGTTGGGCCAGGTCGAAACCCAGGCGCTGGTAGAAGGGCGTCAGGTCGGGATGACAGAACAGCCAGACGGGCCCGTCAACCTGCGCCAGCGCTGCCTCGACCAACCGTGCAGCCACCCCTTGGTTGCGCCGCTGCGGGGCGACGAACAGGCCCGTCAGCCAGAATCCCTCACCCACCGCACTCAGGCTCAGTCCGGCGATGATGCCAGGGGCCCGTGCTACCCAAAGTGCGGCGTCGCTTGCAGCGCGCATGCGTGAGCTGTGCTGGCGGTAGAAGTGGTCCAGCAAACGGCGTTCTGTGTCCGAAAGCCTCGAACAGGACAATTTTTCAGAAATGGCGAGTCCTACCCTGAAACGTGGCCAGAGGCTCTGGCCTAATGATTTGCGGCCACTTTGTCGCAGATTGTTGCAAAACCGGCAAGGGTGAATATCCGACTCCGGGGTTCAACTATTACTGGCCGGGAGTAGAATTTTGTTCATCCCCCCTGGCAGTACGAAGCGGGATCGGTACTTCGTGCCATCTAGACCCTAGATGACAACTTCTCCGCGCCGGATACGGCAATAGAAGTCAATCGATCAGCTTGAACGCTCAAAAGGCAAAACCACATGAAACCATTACTGATTCTTGCATTGGTCGGTATGTCCTCGTTCGCCCTCGCCGATGAGGCCAAACCCGTCTCCAGCGAGCCTGTGGCTCAGCAGTATGACTACTCGATGAACCTGGACATCAAGCGGGTGATCAACCTGTCGACCATCCCCAATGTCTGCGAAGTGGTACCTGCGACCATGACCTATGAAGACCATCAGGGCCAGGTGCACACCATTCAGTACCGGGCCATGGGTGAAGGTTGCCAGCAGGGTTGACTGGCGGTGCCCGCCACAGGGTCTGAAAACGCTGTGGCGGGCACTTGCTAACCCTGATGCGATCTCACAGGTGCTCCGCCAATACAGAATAATTTCCCCCGCCTGTCGAATCCTCCGCTTACCGTTCGACCATAGCTGAAGGCACGCTTCACACCGTGCCCCACCCCCTATGATCTTTCGGAGGTACCCCGATGAGCACCGCAGCCGAATCCGAAATCCGTCAATTGATCGAGCGCTGGATGCAAGCCGTGCGCGATCGCGACATCCCGGGCATCATCGCCCCCTACGCCGACGATATCGTCGCCTTCGATGCCATCCAGGCTCTGCAATTCAAAGGCAAGTCAGCCTACACGGCGCACTGGGAAACGTGCATGGGCATGTGTCCCGGCCCCATGGTGTTCGAACTTGCCCAACTCACCGTGCACGCCGCTGGCGATCTGGCCCTGGCCCATTGGCTGAACCGCTGCGGCCCGGGCGACGACGAAAGCCAGTGCGGCTTCATGCGCGCCACGGTGGGCTATCGTCGTCAAGGCGGCCAGTGGCAGGTAATTCACGAACACTGGTCGGCGCCTTTCGATATGGAAACGCAAAAAGCCCTGTTCGATCTCAAGCCCTGAGCCGTTATCGCCAAACGCACTTTGCCAATACCCTGGAGGCGACCATGAAATACCTGTGCCTGGTCTATTGTGACGAGGGGCTGTTGCACAGCCTGCCCGACAGCCCGGCAGACGCCGAATGCATGGCCTACGCCGAAGCCATTCAGGGTTCCGGGCGCATGCTGGCGGCCGAGGCGCTGAAGCCGGTGCAGACGGCCACCACGGTACGCATGCGCAACGGACACATGAGCCTGACCGACGGCCCGTTCGCCGAAACCAAGGAGCAACTGGCCGGCTTTTACCTGGTGGAGGCCCGCGACCTAAACGAAGCGCTGAATATCGCCAAAGGCATCCCTGCCGCGCGGGTCGGCAGTGTCGAGGTGCGACCGGTGCGTGAGCTGCAACCCTGACAGCCAAGGAGAACAATCAGCATGAGCCTTGCCCCCATTGCCCAGGCGCAACACGAGTTATCCATCAGCCGCCTGATCGACGCCCCACCGGCCAAGGTATTTCGCGCCTGGACCGAACCCCAGTGGCTGATGCAGTGGTGGGGGCCGCACGGCATGACCACCCCGGAGTGTGAAATGCAGCTGTGGGCCGGTGGCCTGTTTCGCACCTTGATGCGGGCGCCGGATGGCAGCGAGTACCCCAACCAGGGCGTTTTTCTGGAAATTGCCGCGCCACGCCGGCTGGTGTTCACTGATGCCTTCGGCCCCGGTTGGGTGCCATCGGACAAGGCCTTCATGACCGCCGTGATCAGCTTTGACGAGGAACAGGGCAAAACCCGCTACACCGCCCGGGCCTGGCACTGGAATGCCACCGACTGCCGGGCCCATGAAGAAATGGGCTTCCACCAAGGCTGGGGAGAAAGCCTGGACCGCCTGGTGGAGGTGGTGACCCAGCGGATGCCCGACTGATGGCCGCAATGGCCCAGGTGCGCGCCGAAGTCGAGGCTGTGTATCGGCAGGAGTCGCGGCGCATACTGGCGACACTGATCCGCTTGCTGGGTGATTTCGACCTGGCCGAGGAGGCCATGCATGATGCCTTCTTCATTGCCGTCGAACGCTGGCAACGCGACGGTATTCCCGCCAACCCGCGAGCGTGGCTGGTTTCTGTCGGGCGCTTCAAGGCCATCGACGCGCTGCGCCGGCGCGTCCGCTTCGACCGCTCCCAGGCGGACTTGAGCATGCTGCTGGATGACCAGGCGCAGGATCCCAGTGAAGAAGAGCTGCTGGTGGATGACCGCCTGCGGCTGATCTTCACCTGTTGCCATCCGGCCCTGTCGGCCGACGCTCAGGTGCCATTGACGCTTCGCGAAGTCTGCGACCTGACGACCGAGCAGATCGCCCGCGCCTTTCTGCAAAGCCCGGCCACCATCGCCCAGCGTATTGTGCGCGCCAAGGCCAAGATCCGTGACGCGGGCATACCGTACCAGGTACCGGAGCTGAGTGAACTGCCCGAGCGCCTGGAAAGTGTGTTGCGGGTGATCTACCTGGTGTTCAACGAGGGCTATTCGGCGTCATCGGGCGAGACACTGCTGCAGCAGGCGCTGAGCGATGAAGCCATTCGCCTGGCGCGGTTGCTGGTGCAGTTGCTGCCCGACCCGGAGGCGGTCGGCCTGCTGGCGTTGATGTTGTTGCAGGCGTCCCGGCAGCGGGCGCGCATCGATGGCAAAGGCGATTTGGTGGTTCTGGAGCAGCAGGACCGTAGCTTGTGGGACCGGCAGTTCATTGCCGAGGGCTGTGCTCTGGTGCGCCAGGCCCTGCAGAGCCGTGCATTCGGGGCCTATACCATCCAGGCGGCGATTGCTGCCGTGCATGCCGAAGCGGTGACGGCTGAAGAGACGGACTGGGGAGAGATCGTCGGGCTGTATGACGTGTTGCAGCGGTATTGGCCATCAGCGGTGGTGGCGCTTAACCGGGCGGTGGCGCTGGCGAAGCGGGATGGGCCGGAGGCTGGCTTGCGGGAAGTCGAAGGGATTCTGGCACGGGGGGAGTTGCTGGACTATCACCTGGCACATGCGGCACGCGCCGAGTTGCATTGCCAGCTGGGACAGGTGGAAGAGGCGCGGGCGGCCTGGCGGCAGGCGCTGGCCTTGACCCGGCAGGCGCCTGAGCGGCGGTATATCGAGCGGCGTTTGCAGGCTATCGAATGATGTGAGGTGTGCCGGCCTCTTGGCGGGCAAGCCCGCTCCCACAGGATGCCTGCCAAATCAACGCGTTAGCGGGTTACCCAGGAGAGCAGCCTTGAAGAAGATGCTGGCTGCATCACACCTCAGCTCGCCACGAAATTCGGCGGCGACACCAGCTCGACGGTCTGCTGCTTGCGCGGCGCCAGGATCTCGGCTTCACCCGCGACCACCAGCTCGTCGTTCTGGTTGTACACATTGGTGGCGATGCGCACCTTGAACTTGGGCAGCTTCTCGAGGATTTCCAGGCGCACGGTCAGGGTGTCGCCGATTTTCACCGGTTTCTGGAAGCTCATCTGCTGGCCCAGGTAGATGGTGCCAGGGCCAGGGAGGGTGCAGGCCACTGCAGCACTGATCAGCGCGCCGCTGAACATGCCATGGGCAATACGTTCGCGGAACATGCTCTTGGCGGCGAACTCGGCATCCAGATGAACCGGGTTGTGGTCACCGGACATCGCAGCGAACAGTTGGATGTCGCGTTCTTCAACGGACTTCTTGTACTCGGCCTTCTGGCCGACTTCGAGGGCTTCGTAAGGCGTGTTGGTGACCTGGGACATCGATGCTTCCTTAAGCGTTGGGCGAGGGCGGCTATCATTCACTGCGCGCAGGGCGGCCAAGGGCCAGCGCCTGTTCCAGCCAGCCGAGAATATCGGCGATGACCTCGCCACGGTTGGTTTCGTTGAGTACTTCATGCCGCGCCTCAGGATAGATGCGCAGCTGTACATGTCGGTTGCCGGTCGCGCGCAGGGCGTCGGCCAGATGGGTGAGACGCTTGCCGGCACTGACCGGATCACATTCACCGCCGATCACCAGCATCGGCAGGTTGGGATCGATCTGCGCGAGGTTACCCGGCTGACTGATCTGCGCCAAGCCTTGCAGCAGATCGAGCCACAACTGGTTGGTGCAGCGAAAGCCGCACAACGGGTCATTCACGTACTGATCGACCTCGCCCGGGTCGCGGCTGAGCCAGTCGAAGGCCGTGCGGTTGGGCTTGAAGGCGTTGTTGAACGAACCGAAGGACAACCATTCGATCAGTGCACTCTTGCCCAGTGGCCCCTGGCGCCAGGACTCCAGCCGGGCAATCAGCCGCGCAAAGCGGTACAGCACGGCCGGTTGATAGTTGGAGCCGCTGAGGATCGCCCCGTGCAGGCTGCCACTGTGATGCAGCAGGTAAGCCTGGGCGATGTAGCTGCCCATGCTGTGGCCGAACAGGAACAGCGGCGTGCACGGGAACTGCTGGCCGATGTGCTGGGCCACACACCCCAGGTCATTGATCACGGCATTCCAGCCATGATGACGGGCAAACAGGCCGAGACTGCCCAGTTCGGCAGTGCGCCCGTGGCCACGCTGATCGGCAGCGAACAGGGCAAAGCCGGCCTCGCTCAGGGCCTGGCCCAGACGGTGGTAGCGCCCGGCATGCTCGGCCATGCCATGGGCCAGCAGCACCACGGCCTTTACCGGTGTGGCCGGCAGCCATTGGTGTACGTACAGGCTGCAGTGCTCACTGGCGGGCAGCCAGAAGGCATCGTGAGGCATGGCGGGTCCTTGTGCGCGCGGTTACCCGAACAGTGTATGCACAACCGGCCGGATTGCAGGAGGGGCACAAATAAGATTCACAATGTTAATGGCGGCACTTGGCGTATATGCCACCTTGGGTTTACCTGCTAACGTCGAATCAACGCCTTTTCGCCAGCAGGCGGTCAGGTAAAGGACTAAAGGACGCAGTGCAGGTCCAGGCAGAGGAACAATAATAAATGCAAGCCGACTTCTGGAATGACAAGCGCCCGGCAGGCGTGCCTTCCACCATCGACATCAATGCCTACGCCTCGGTCGTCGAGGTGTTCGAGCGCTCCTGCAAGCGCTTTGCCGACCGCCCGGCGTTCAGCAACCTGGGCGTGACCCTCAGCTACGCGGAACTGGAACGCCATTCGGCAGCATTCGCTGCCTGGTTGCAGCAGCACACCGACCTCAAACCGGGTGAGCGCATTGCCGTGCAGATGCCCAATGTGCTGCAGTACCCCATCGCCGTATTCGGTGCCATGCGCGCCGGGCTGATCGTGGTCAATACCAATCCGCTGTACACCGAGCGCGAGATGCGCCACCAGTTCAAGGACAGTGGCGCGCGTGCGCTGGTGTACCTGAACATGTTCGGCAAGCGCGTGCAGGAGGTGCTGCCCGATACCGGTATCGAGTACCTGATCGAGGCAAAGATGGGCGACCTGCTGCCGGCCGCCAAGGGCTGGCTGGTCAACACCGTGGTCGACAAGTTGAAGAAGATGGTGCCGGCCTACCAGTTGCCCCAGGCGGTGCCGTTCAAGCAGGTGCTGCGCGAGGGCCGCGGGCTGTCGCCCAAACCGGTGTCGCTGAACCTCGATGACATCGCCGTGCTGCAGTACACCGGCGGCACCACCGGCCTGGCCAAGGGCGCCATGCTCACCCATGGCAACCTGGTGGCCAACATGCTGCAGGTGCTGGCCTGCTTCTCGCAGCACGGCCCCGATGGGCAGAAGCTGCTGAAGGACGGCCAGGAAGTGATGATCGCGCCGCTGCCGCTGTACCACATCTATGCCTTCACCGCGAATTGCATGTGCATGATGGTCACCGGCAACCATAACGTGCTGATTACCAACCCGCGGGATATTCCCGGCTTCATCAAGGAACTGGGCAAGTGGCGTTTCTCTGCCTTGCTGGGCCTCAATACCCTGTTTGTCGCACTGATGGACCACCCGGGTTTCCGTCAGCTGGACTTCTCGGCGCTGAAGGTCACCAACTCTGGTGGCACAGCGCTGGTCAAAGCGACCGCCGAGCGTTGGGAAAACCTTACCGGGTGCCGTATCGTTGAAGGCTACGGCCTGACAGAAACCTCGCCGGTAGCCAGCACCAACCCATACGGCCAGCTGGCGCGTCTGGGGACGGTGGGCATCCCCGTGGCGGGTACTGCGTTCAAGGTCATCGATGATGACGGCAACGAACTGCCGCTGGGCGAGCGGGGCGAGCTTTGCATCAAAGGCCCGCAGGTCATGAAGGGGTACTGGCAGCAGCCCGAGGCAACGGCCCAGGCACTGGATGCAGAAGGCTGGTTCAAGACCGGTGATATCGCGGTGATCGACCCGGACGGCTTCACCCGCATTGTCGACCGCAAGAAGGACATGATCATCGTCTCGGGCTTCAATGTTTACCCCAACGAAATCGAGGATGTGGTGATGGGGCACCCCAAGGTCGCCAACTGTGCGGCTATCGGCGTGCCGGACGAGCGTTCCGGCGAGGCGGTCAAGCTGTTCGTGGTGCCGCGCGAGGGGGGGCTGAGCGTTGATGAGCTGAAGGCCTACTGCAAGGCCAACTTCACTGGCTACAAAGTACCCAAGCACATCGTGCTGCGTGAATCGTTGCCCATGACGCCGGTGGGCAAGATTTTGCGGCGGGAGTTGCGCGATATAGCGTGATACCGGGATGGCTTCTTCGCGGGTAAACCCGCTCCTACACCGCCCAATGTAGGAGCGGGTTTACCCGCGAATGCCTCAAACCGCTCTAACAGGCCATATACAGCCTTATCTGCGACATTTTGGATAATTACTCTAAAAATGACCTGTATTGTTCATTGAGTCATTTTTGTGACCGAGAGGCCTGTTTTGGCCTCTAGGCGACCCCAGACAAAGCTGTTACTCTCGGCCCGCTTCCAGATGATCCGGTTTGCAACGAACCGTCATCTCATATCAATAATAAGCGCATCGACGCGTGAATCGAACTTCGCTGTTGCTGAAGGAGTGGGCTTCCATGATCGAAAATTTTTGGAAGGATAAGTACCCAGCCGGGATTACGGCGGAAATCAATCCTGACGAATTCCCCAATATCCAGGCAGTACTCAAGCAATCCTGCCAACGCTTTGCCGACAAACCGGCCTTTAGCAACCTGGGCAAGACTATCACTTATGGCGAGTTGTATGCGTTGTCGGGGGCGTTTGCCGCCTGGCTGCAGCAGCATACCGACCTCAAGCCGGGTGACCGCATTGCCGTGCAACTGCCCAATGTCCTGCAATACCCGGTCGCGGTCTTCGGTGCCATGCGTGCCGGGCTGATCGTGGTCAACACCAACCCGCTGTACACCGCGCGGGAGATGGAACACCAGTTCAACGACTCGGGTGCCAAGGCCCTGGTGTGCCTGGCCAACATGGCCCACCTGGCCGAGAAAGTGGTGCCCAAAACCAAGGTCAGGCACGTTATCGTCACTGAAGTGGCCGACCTGCTGCCGCCACTCAAGCGCCTGCTGATCAACAGCGTGATCAAGTACGTGAAGAAGATGGTGCCGGCCTACAACCTGCCACAGGCTGTGCGTTTCAATGACGCCCTGGCGCTGGGCAAGGGCCAGCCAGTGACCGAAGCCAACCCGCAGGCCAACGACGTGGCGGTGCTGCAGTACACCGGCGGTACCACCGGTGTGGCCAAAGGCGCCATGCTGACCCACCGCAACCTGGTGGCCAACATGCTGCAGTGCCGGGCACTGATGGGCTCCAACCTGCACGAAGGCTGCGAAATCCTCATCACCCCGCTGCCGCTGTACCACATCTATGCGTTTACCTTCCATTGCATGGCGATGATGCTGATCGGCAACCACAACGTGCTGATCAGCAACCCGCGAGACTTGCCGGCGATGGTCAAGGAACTGGGCAAGTGGAAGTTCAGCGGCTTTGTGGGCCTCAACACCCTGTTCGTTGCCCTGTGCAATAACGAGGCGTTCCGAGCCCTGGATTTCTCGGCGCTGAAAATCACCCTGTCGGGCGGCATGGCCTTGCAGCTAAGCGTGGCCGAGCGCTGGAAGGCCGTTACCGGTTGCGCCATCTGCGAAGGCTACGGCATGACCGAAACCAGCCCGGTGGCGGCGGTGAACCCGTCGGAAGCGAACCAGGTGGGCACCATCGGTATTCCGGTGCCGTCGACCCTGTGCAAGGTCATCGACGATGCCGGCAATGAGCTGCCGCTTGGCGAAGTGGGCGAGCTGTGTGTCAAGGGCCCGCAGGTGATGAAGGGCTACTGGCAGCGTGAAGACGCCACGGCCGAGATTCTCGACAGCGAAGGCTGGCTGAAGACCGGTGACATCGCCGTGATCCAGGCGGACGGCTACATGCGCATCGTCGACCGCAAGAAAGACATGATCCTGGTCTCGGGCTTCAACGTGTACCCCAACGAGCTGGAAGACGTGTTGGCGGCCTTGCCGGGCGTGCTGCAGTGCGCAGCCATCGGTGTGCCGGACGAGAAGTCGGGTGAAGTGATCAAGGTCTTCATCGTGGTCAAGCCGGGCATGACCGTGACCAAGGAGCAGGTGATGGAGCACATGCGCGCCAACGTTACCGGCTACAAGGTACCGCGCCACATCGAGTTCCGCGATTCGCTGCCTACCACCAACGTGGGCAAGATCCTGCGCCGCGAACTGCGTGATGAAGAGCTCAAGAAGCAAGGCTTGAAGAAGATCGCCTGACCACAAGCCTGCACGCTCAGTGTGGGGGCGGCCTCGTGTCGCGAAAGGGCCGCGACGCGGCCCTGGATTTCGGCGGTAATGCAACGATGGCTGGGGGCGCTATGCGCCCCTTTCGCGACATAAGGCCCCACAATAAGATGCGGCGCCGTCTTCAGACATTGTGAGCCCCTGTAGGCGCGGGTTTACCCGCGAATACGGTAGTGGCGAAAACGGTGAATGGCGGGTGGAGATCGGTCAGCAGGGCCGGCCCTTTCGCGGGTAAACCCGCTCCTACATCCGCGCAACTCAGCGCAGCTTCTCGAGCATCTGGTAATACCACATCCCCGCCGCCAGCAGCGGGTTCCCCAGCAAGTCTCCCATCGGCACCCGCACATGCTTGCACTGGGCGAAGGTGTCGAACTTCTCCAGCGTCCCGGTCAACGCTTCGGCCATGATCTCGCCCATGATGTGGCTGGTGGCAATGCCGTGCCCCGAGTAACCCTGGCAGTACCACACGTTGTCCGACAGCTTGCCCAGCTGCGGGATGCGGTTGACCACGATGCCCATGGCGCAGCTCCACTGGAACTCGATCGGCACCCCCTTCAATGCCGGGAAGGTGCGTTCGATGCAGGGGCGCAATTCGCCTTCGATGTCGCGTGAATCCTTGCCTGAGTAGTTGGCGCCGCCGCCGAACAGCAGGCGCTTGTCGGCCGTCAGTCGGTAGTAGTCGAGGACGAAGCGGCAGTCGTACACCGCCAGGTCCTGCGGGTTGATCTGCTCGGCCAGCTCACCCAGCGGCGCGGTGGTGACGATACCGCCCATGGCCGGGAAGATCTTGCCCTTGAGCTGGCGCTTTTCGAGCTTGTGATACACATCGCCGGCCAACATCACCTGGCGTGCCTCGACCCGGCCGTGGGCGGTAACCACCGCCGGGCGCGGGCCATGGACGATGTCCAGCACTTCGGAATTTTCGAATATCAGTGCACCCAGGCCATGCGCGGCACGGGCTTCCCCCAGGCACAGGTTGAGTGGGTGCAGGTGCAGGTTGCGCAGGTTCTTCAACGCACCCAGATAAAGCGGGCTTTGCAGATGCTCGGCCACTGCAGCGCGATCGAGCAGTTGCACCTGCTCGCCCATGCCGCGGCGCTGTGCTTCGGCCTCGAACGCACGCAGTTCGTTCATGTGCGAAGGCTTCATGGCTGCATGCAGATGGCCACGCTTGAGGTCGCAATCGATGCCATAGCGCGCCACGCGCTGTTCGATCACCTGGTGCCCGCGCCAGCGCAAGTGCCAGATGAAATCGTCCACTTCGGCGCCCAAGTGGTTGCGCATCTGCGAGCGCATGGCCTCGTCGCCCGACAGGCTGCCGGTGACCTGGCCGCCGTTGCGACCGCTGGCGCCCCAGCCGATACGGTTGGTTTCGACGATGGCGACCTTCAGGCCGCGCTCGGCCAGTTCAACCGCCGTGGCCACGCCCGTAAAGCCACCGCCGATGATCGCCACATCCACCTGCACCGTGCCTTTGAGTTGCGGGTACTCGCTGTGGTCGTTGAGGGTGGCGCTGTAATAGGACGGCGCGCGCTTTGCCGGGCCGTTGTTCAATGCTGCGTTCATGGGTGTTCCTTGTTTTGTAGGGGCTCAGGCCTGGTGCAGGTACCAGCGCCAGTCCTGTTCGCTGACTTCAGCCATGAACTGGCGGTACTCGGCGCGCTTGACCTTCAGGTACACGCCAAGGAAGTCTTCGCCCAATGCTTCACGGGCCCATTCGGAATGTTGCAGGGCGTCGAGGGTGGTCAGCCAGTCGGTGGGCAGGTGTTCGGTGGCCTGAGCGTAACCGTTGCCTTCAACGGGGGCACCTGGGTCAAGCTGTTCGCGGATGCCGCGGTGGCTGGCAGCAAGGATCGCCGCTGCAGCCAGGTAAGGGTTGGCATCTGCGCCACAGATGCGGTGCTCCACATGGCGACTGTTGGCAGGGCCTCCTGGCACACGCAGGCTCACGGTGCGGTTGTCCACGCCCCAGGTTGGCGCCAGGGGCGCATAGCTGTTGGCCTGGAAACGTCGGTACGAGTTGGCGTTGGGGCAGAACAGCAACAGCGAGTCGCGCAGGTGCCGCAGCATGCCGGCCACGGCCTGGCGCAGCAGCGGGGTACCGGCCTTGTCTTCGCTGGCGAACAGGTTGTTGCCGGCGCTGTCGGCCAGGCTCAGGTGCATGTGCATGCCGGTGCCGGCCAGTTGGGCAAATGGCTTGGCCATGAAGCAGGCCTGCATGCCGTGGGCATGGGCCACACCTTTTACCAGGCGCTTGTAGCGCACCGCCTGGTCCATCGCCTGCAGCGCATCGCCATGCTCCAGGGTGATTTCCACCTGGCCCGGGGCGTACTCGGAAATGGCCGTGCGCGCCGGGATGCCCTGGGCCTTGCAGGCAGCGTACAGGTCGGCGAGGAACGGTTCGATCTGCTCCAGTTCGCGCAGGCCATAGACCTGGGTGCTGCGTGGGCGACCGCCATCGTTGTCCAGTGCCGGTTGCGGGCGGCCCTGGGCATCACGCTGCTGGTCAAGCAGGTAGAACTCCAGCTCGCAGGCCATCACCGGGTGGTAACCATCGGCCTTCAACGCTTCGATGGTGCGCAGCAGCACATGGCGTGGGTCAGCGATGCTGGCCGGCAGCCCCTCGCTGGGGTGCATGCTCACCTGCACTGCAGCGGTTGGCACCCGTCGCCAGGGCAGCCGCACCAGGCTGCCGTCAAGCGGGTAGGCACGGCAGTCGATATCGCCTACGTCCCACACCAGGCCGGAGTTTTCCACGTCGTCGCCATTGAGGGTCAGGCCAAGGATGGTGCTGGGCAGTGGCCGGCCTGTCTGGTACACGGCCAGCAGTTCCTCGCGGTGCAACAGCTTGCCGCGTGGCACACCGTTGGCGTCGAGGATGAACAGTTCGAACAGCTCGATATCGGGGTTGTCGGCCAGAAAACGGGTAGCCTGCTCTACAGGGGCAAAGTGCATGATCAATTCGCTCATAGGCGCGCAGGGCCACCGCGCAAGCAGGCGGCCCAGTTGAGTCAAACGGCCAGACGGTGGCCGGGTTTGGTCACAATGGCGTGAGCGAGGTGTCCGGTGGGCGCGCGTGACGGCAGTGCCACAAGGCCCAGAAGGCGAGGATGATGTGGACCAGCGGATTTTCCCCGGCACGGCTCCGGGCCTTCGGCAGCGAAGGGCGGGACGACGGTGGGGCGATGGGCTGGGCGGGAGTCATGCCTTTGATACTCACATGCGGCGTAAGGTTGATTAAAGCAGTGAATGGCAACCTTTACATCGCACTTGGCTAAACATTCGTGTTGAAAGCATCACGGTCAATGTGGAGTGGCCTTGCGTCGCGAAAGGGCCGCGTAGCGGACCCCGGCCATCAGCGACCACTCAGAAATTGCTGGGGCCGCTTTGCGGCCCTATCGCGACACAAGGCCGCTCCCACAGTGAGCGTGCAAGCAGCAGAGAATCCGCAAATCTGCGACAATCGCCCGACTTTCCGAATGCCGATCATGAAAAAGCAGGCTCACCTGCATCATTAAAAAGCCCCATGACTGACCACGCCATCGACAAACTGCTGCAAAACCTCGACCACGCCATGATTGCCGACCGCCATCGCCTGCGCCGGCAACTGCACGAACTGCGCAAGCGCCCCGACGAGGCGAAGCTGGCGCAGTGGGTGGAGAAGGTCCAGGCCTCCTGCGCCCAGGTCACCGCGCGTCAGCAGAGCGTGCCGACCGTACGCTACGACGACAACCTGCCCATCGCCGCCAAGCGTGACGAAATCAAGAAGGCCCTGGCCGAAAACCAGGTGTTGGTGATCGCCGGCGAGACCGGCTCTGGCAAGACGACCCAGTTGCCGAAAATCTGCCTGGAACTTGGCCGTGGCAGCCATGGGTTGATCGCCCATACCCAGCCACGCAGGATCGCAGCGCGTAGCGTGGCCGCGCGAGTCGCCGAAGAGCTGGGCACGCCCTTGGGCGCGCTGGTCGGCTATCAGGTGCGTTTCGAAGACCAGAGCGATTCCAATACCTTGGTCAAGCTGATGACCGACGGCATCCTCCTGGCCGAAACCCAGCACGACCGCTTCCTTGAACGCTACGACACGATCATCGTCGACGAAGCGCACGAGCGCAGCCTGAACATCGACTTTCTGCTCGGCTACCTGAAAACGTTGCTGCATCGTCGACCGGACCTGAAGCTGATCATCACCTCGGCCACCATCGACCTGGAGCGCTTCTCCAGGCACTTCGACGGTGCGCCGATCATCGAGGTGTCCGGGCGCACCTTCCCGGTGGACACCTGGTACCGCCCGCTGACCAGCGAACAGGACGAAGAGGGCAACCAGATCGAGGACGACCTCACCGTCGATCAGGCCATCCTTGCCACCCTCGACGAGCTGGCGCAGCACGAGCGTAGCGAGGGCAAGGGGCCGGGCGATGTGCTGATCTTCCTGCCGGGCGAGCGGGAAATCCGTGATGCCGCCGAGATCCTGCGCAAGGCGCAACTGCGCCATACCGAGATTTTGCCGCTGTACGCGCGCCTGTCGCCGGCTGAGCAGCAGCGTATCTTCCAACCGCACACCGGGCGCCGCGTGGTGCTGGCCACCAACGTCGCCGAAACCTCGCTGACCGTGCCTGGCATCCGCTATGTGATTGACACCGGGACCGCGCGCATCAGCCGCTACAGCTACCGCGCCAAGGTCCAGCGCCTGCCGATCGAGGCGGTGTCACAGGCCAGTGCCAACCAGCGTAAAGGCCGTTGCGGCCGGGTCGAACCGGGCATTTGCGTGCGTCTCTACAGCGAAGAGGACTTCAACAGCCGGCCAGCGTTTACCGACCCGGAGATTCTGCGCACCAACCTGGCGGCGGTGATCCTGCAGATGTTGCACCTGCGCCTGGGCGCAATCGATGCCTTCCCGTTCATCGAGCCGCCGGATGGCAAAGCCATCAGCGACGGCTTCAACCTGTTGCAGGAGCTTTCGGCGGTTAACCGCGAGAACCAGCTGACGCCAATTGGCCGCCAGCTGGCGCGCTTGCCGATCGACCCGCGGCTGGGCCGCATGCTGCTTGAAGGCGCGCGCCTGGGCAGCCTGCAGGAAGTGCTGATCGTCACCAGTGCGCTGTCGGTGCAGGACCCGCGTGAACGCCCTCCAGAACGCCAGCAGGCCGCCGATCAGGCGCACGCACAGTGGAAGGACGTGGACTCGGACTTCGCTGCGTTGGTCAACCTGTGGCGCGGCTTCGAGGAACAACGTCAGGCGCTGACTGCCAACCCGCTGCGCAACTGGTGCCGCAAGCAGTTCCTGAACTACTTGCGGCTGCGCGAGTGGCGCGATGCTCATCGTCAGTTGGCGCTGATTTGCCGTGACCTGCAGCTGACGGTGAACAAGGAACCGACCGATTACCAGAAGATGCACAAGGCAATCCTCAGCGGGCTGCTCAGCCAGATTGGCCAGAAGACCGAAGAGGGCGACTACCAGGGCGCCCGCCAGCGGCGTTTCTGGGTGCATCCATCGTCGGGCCTGGGGCGCAAGCGCCCGCAGTGGGTCATGGCTGCCGAGCTGGTCGAAACCAGCAAGCTGTATGCGCGCATGGTGGCCAAGATCGAGCCGGACTGGATCGAGCCGCTGGCCGGCCACCTGATCAAGAAAAACCATTTCGAGCCGCACTGGGAGAAGAAGCGCGGGCAGGTGGTGGCCTACGAGCAGATCACGCTCTACGGGCTGATCCTGGTCGGCCGTCGGCCGGTGCACTACGGCCCGATCGACCCGGCAACCTCGCGCGAGCTGTTTATCCGTGAAGGCCTGGTGGGTGGCGAAATCCAGTCGCGGGCCAAGTGCCTGGCGGCCAACAAACGCCTGCTTGAAGAGCTGGACGAGCTGGAAGCCAAGGCTCGCCGGCGTGACATTCTGGCTGACGAAGAAACGCTGTACGCTTTCTACGAAGCGCGCCTGCCGGCGGAAATCCACCAGACGGCGACCTTCGACAGTTGGTACCGCATGGGCAGCCAGAAGGACGCCAACCTGCTGATCATGCGCGAGGAGGACGTGCTGGCCCGCGAGGCCAGCGAAGTGACCGCCGCACAGTACCCCGACAGTATGCAGGTGGGCGATTTGCGCCTGCCGCTGAGCTACCACTTCGAGCCCGGCCACCCCCGCGATGGTGTGACGGTGCGGGTGCCGGCGCCGCTGTTGCCGAGCCTGCCGGGCGAGCGCCTGGAGTGGCTGGTGCCGGGCCTGCTGGAGGCCAAGTGCGTGGCGCTGGTGCGCAACCTGCCCAAGGCCCTGCGCAAGAACTTTGTCCCGGTGCCAGACTTCGTCAAGGCTTCGCTGGCGCGCATGACCTTCGGCCAAGGGGCGCTGCCACAGGCCCTGGGCCAGGAACTGCTGCGCATGACCGGTGCACGTGTGTCGGACGAGGCCTGGGACGAGTCGGTCAACCAGGTCGAGGGCCACCTGCGCATGAACATCGAAGTGGTCGATGGCCAGGGCAAGTTCCTTGGCGAAGGCCGCGACCTGGCGGAGCTGACCGCGCGCTTTGCTGCCGCCAGCCAGGCTGCCCTGGCCGTGCCACGTGACGCCAAGGGTGAGCAGCCGGTGCAGGCCAAGGCCTTCAGCGAAGTGAAGCAGACCGCCCAGCAGAAGATCGCCGGCCTGTCGATGACCGTGTACCCGGCACTGGTGGAAGACAACGGCACTGTGCGTGAAGGGCGCTTCTCGACCCAGGCCGAAGCCGAGTTTCAGCACCGCCGCGCCTTGCAACGGCTGTTGCTGCAGCAACTGGCCGAGCCGGCCAAGTTCCTGCGCGGCAAGCTGCCGGGGCTGACCGAGCTGGGCCTGCTGTACCGTGAAATGGGGCGGGTCGAGGCGCTGGTCGAAGACATTCTGCTGGCCAGCCTGGACAGTTGCATCCTTGAAGGCGAACAACCGTTGCCACGTGATGGCGCGGCCTTGGCCGCGCTGGCTGAACGCAAGCGCGGCAGCTGGGCCGAGCATGCCGAGCGCCTGGCAAGGCAGACCCTGGAAGTGCTGAAGCTGTGGCATGGTCTGCAGAAACGCTTCAAGGGCAAGATCGACCTGAGCCAAGCGGTGGCACTGAACGACATCAAGCAGCAGCTAGGCAACCTGGTGTACCCGGGCTTCGTACGCGAAACGCCTGGGGTGTGGTTCAAGGAGTTGCCGCGTTACCTCAAGGCGGTTGAGTTGCGCCTCGAGAAACTCGGCTCGCAAGTACAGAAGGACCGGGTGTGGAGCGGCGAGCTGGCCAATTTGTGGGCGCAGTACAAGGCCCGTGCCGACAAGCATGCCCAGGAAGGCAAGCGCGATGAGCAACTGACTGTGTACCGCTGGTGGCTGGAAGAATATCGCGTATCGCTGTTTGCCCAGCAGTTGGGGACCAAGGTGCCGATTTCTGACAAGCGATTGAGCAAACAATGGAGTCAGGTGGAAGGCTAACCTCCATTATTTGTGGCAAACTTTGGGGCGTTTGGGGCCGCTTTGCGGCCCTTGGCGGATAAGCCCGCCGCGCAGGGGTAAACGTATGCCCCTGAATTGGCACTAAAGTGCCATTAACCTGTCATGTTTCCAGCCAGCGCCCTGTGGCGATGGCCTTTGACCAGAGGAACGACCGTGCATAACGTCGTGATCAGCGGCACCGGCCTGTACACCCCGGCCCAGAGCATTTCCAACGAAGAGCTGGTGGCTTCCTTCAACGCCTGGTCGCAGCAGTTCAACCAGGACAACGCTGCCGCCATCGAGCGCGGTGAAGTCGAGGCGGCGCCGCTCTCCGACGCGGCGTTTATCGAAAAGGCCTCGGGCATCAAGAGCCGCTTTGTCATGGACAAGGCCGGTATCCTCGACCCGCAGCGCATGAAGCCGCGCTTGCCTGAGCGCAGCAACGATGAACCGTCGGTGCTGTGTGAAATGGCCGTGGCCGCTGCCCGCCAGGCCCTGGAGCGCGCAGGCCGAACGGCGGCCGATGTCGACGGGGTGATCGTCGCCTGCTCCAACTTGCAGCGCCCGTACCCGGCCATCGCCATCGAAGTGCAACAGGCACTGGGTGTCCAGGGCTTTGCCTTCGACATGAACGTGGCCTGCTCGTCGGCCACCTTCGGTATCCAGACCGCCGCCAACAGCGTAGCGCTGGGCCAGGCGCGGGCGGTGCTGATGGTCAACCCCGAAGTGTGCACCGGCCACCTCAACTTCCGTGACCGTGACAGCCATTTCATTTTTGGCGATGCCGCCACCGCCGTGTTGCTGGAGCGTGCCGACCAGGCCACTTCGGCGCACCAGTTCGACATCGTCAGCAGCAAGCTTTGGACCGAGTTCTCCAACAACATCCGCAACAACTTCGGCTTCCTCAACCGTGCGGCGGAAGAGGGCGAAGGCGCTGCGGACAAGCTGTTCATCCAGGAAGGCCGCAAGGTGTTCCGCGAGGTGTGCCCGAAGGTGGCCGAGCTGATCGGTGAGCACCTGCAGGAGAACGGGTTGCAACCGGGCGACGTGAAGCGCTTCTGGCTGCACCAGGCCAACCTCAGCATGAACCAGCTGATCGTCAAGAAACTGTTGGGGCATGAAGTGGCCGAGGAAGAGGCACCGGTTATTCTGGACCGTTACGCCAATACCAGCTCGGCGGGGTCGGTGATTGCCTTCCACCTGTACCAGGATGACCTGGCCAAGGGCTCGTTGGGCGTGTTGAGCTCGTTTGGTGCGGGGTATTCGATTGGTAGTGTGATTCTGCGCAAGCGCTGATTCATCAGGCGCCTGTTACGGCCTCTTCGCGGGCTTGCCCGCTCCCACAGGTACAGCACAGTTCTCAAGGTCTGTGGTGATTCTGTGGGAGCGGGCAAGCCCGCGAAGGGGCCGGCGCATTTCACACAGGCAAAAAAGCGGGAAACGCCGGATGGGGTCGGCGTTTCCCGCTTCAGGTGAAGCAGAGCAGGGTGTCGCTTAGAACTTGGCTTCCAGATCTACCTGCAGGGTGTCGACGTCAGCATTGCTGTTCGGCAACTGCGACAGGTCGGTCTTGGCCATCAGGTAGGCAGCACCCAGGGAGAAGTTCTTGTCGATTTCGTAACCGACCTTGAACTTGTGACCACGCGAACCGGTGTAGCCGTTGCCGAAGTCCGAATCGGTGAACAGGCTGACCACCGCGTTACGCTGCACATCGCGGTAGTTGTAGTCCAGGCTCCAGGCACCCATTTTGGTTTTCAGGCCAGCCAGCCAGGCCTGATCTTCGCCGTCGGTGCTGTCGGTGTTCTTAACGTACTGGCCATAGGCCGACAACGGAATGGCCAAGCCAGTGAAGTCGATCTGGCCAAAGCCTTCCACCAGATTGAACTCGTTGGTGGTGTTGCCGAACGACTGCAGGATGGCTGCTTCCTTGTCGTTGTCGTAACCATAGATGCTGGCACCCACGGTGAGCTTGAGCACGTCGGCCGGCGCGAACTTGGCACCCAATTGGCCGTGGTAGACCTGTGCATCGTGCTTGTACTGGACGCCGTCACCATCGACGTTGTCCTTCAAGGTGTACTGACCGGCGCTGGCAAACACTTCGGCCCCGCCCAGGTCAGCCTTGTAAGTGGCCGCCACACCTTCCGGGTTGATGTCGCTATCCCAGATGATGTCGCCCATGCTCACCCAAGGCTGTTGCATCTTGCCGCCAATCAGGTGCAGGTTTGGGACTGCAGTCGGGTGCCAGTCGAGGTAGGCCAGGTCGACCCACAGCGACTTCTTGTCGAAGTAGTTGTCGAAGCTCTGGTTGGTCGAACGTCGGTCAGCGCTGCTGCCAGTGGCGATACGGACCCCAGCGTCGACCTGCGGGTTGATCTCGCTGTAGAAACCGACACGGGCACGTACTCGCTGGCGGTCCTGGTTGCCGCTGCTGCTGTTCGGATCGTCGACGTTGACGTCTTCGTAACGCAGGCGCACGTCACCCTTGATCTGGGTCTTGGCGGCCCATGCCACTTTTTGTTCAAAGGAGCTCATGCGTTCGGACTGAGCTTTCTGGTCGGCCTTTTCCTTGGTTTCTTTTGCCAGGTCGCCCTGCAGTTCGTTGTACTGCGCCTGATTGATCGAGCCATTGGCGCGGAGCATTTCGAGCAGCTTGGCGTCGACAGCAGCACTGGCCGGGGCACTCAGGGCCAGCATCATGCCGGTGAGGCTTACTCCGGTAAGTGTGGAAACAAGACGCATAAGGTTCTCCCTACTGAAAAAAATGGGGGAGGCTCAAGCGCCTGCCCCTGCGTTGGCATGTCTTCGGAAAGGGCCTGAATAGACAGGTTCTAGGGTTCCGGAAAACAGGCGCAAGTATTGCGGGGGCCAATGACAGATTAATGTCTGATTAGTGGCACTGTTGTTAAGTAATTGAGTATTGAAGGACCCACCCGGCGTTCGTCATTTGAGCGACGGGCCTTCCTTGGGGATACTGACGGTCTTCAGACAGCGAGCCGAAAACGTGACCAGCCTGTACAGCCTTGCCCACCTGCGTGATCTTTCGACGGCCACCTGGGATGCCCTTGTGCCAGCCGGCCAACCCTTCCTGCGCCATGCTTTTCTCAGTGCAATGGAGGACAGCGGCAGCGTGGCGCGCAACACTGGCTGGGCCGCCGAGCACCTGGTGCTGGAGCGTGACGGACAGGTACGAGCGCTGTTGCCCGCGTACCGCAAGTGGCACTCGTTTGGCGAGTATGTGTTCGATCATGGTTGGGCCGATGCTTGTGAGCGGGCTGGTATCGCCTACTACCCAAAACTGCTTGGCGCTGTGCCGTTCAGTCCGGTCAGCGGCCCACGGCTGCTGGCGGCCGATCCGGCTGACGGTTTGTTGATGCTGCAGGCCCTGCCGGAGTATCTGGGCAAGGGTGGGCTTTCCGGAGCGCACATCAACTTCACCGACCCGGCGCTGGACGCCCAGTTGGCGGGTCTGCCTGGGTGGATGGAGCGCCTGGGCTGCCAGTTTCACTGGCAAAACCGGGGGTATCGCGACTTCCAGGACTTTCTCGACAGCCTCAGCTCGCGCAAGCGCAAGCAGATGCGCAAGGAGCGCGAGCAGGTGGCGGGGCAGGGTATCGACTTCCGCTGGTACCGCGGTGATGAACTGGACGAGGCACAGTGGGATTTCGTCTTTCTGTGCTATGCCAACACCTATGCGGTGCGCCGTCGTGCCCCTTACCTGACGCGCGATTTTTTCAGTCTGCTGGCCGAGCGCATGCCCGAGGCGGTGCGCGTGGTAATGGCTCGCCAGGGTGGTCGAGATGTGGCCATGGCCTTGAGCCTGGTGGGGGGCGACAGCCTGTTTGGCCGCTACTGGGGCTGCCTGGATGAGTTCGACCGGCTGCATTTCGAGACGTGTTTCTACCAGGGCATGGACTTTGCCATTGCCGAGGGTTACCAGCGTTTCGATGCCGGGGCACAGGGCGAGCACAAATTGATACGCGGGTTCGAGCCGGTGTTGACGCGGTCGTGGCATTACCTGCTGCACCCGGGGTTGCGGCGGGCGGTGGAGGATTTTCTGCTGCAGGAACGGGAAGGGGTCAAGGGGTATGCCGAGGAGGCGCGGGGGATGTTGCCCTACCGCCGGGACTGAGAGATCTGTGTTGCCTGTGCTGGCCTTTTCGCGGGTAAACCCGCTCCTACACAGGTTCGCTATCGTTGTAGGAGCGGGTTTACCCGCGAAAAGGCCGCGCAGGTGTCAATCGACCCCGACAAAACCTCCGGTCTGGTGGTGCCACAACCGGGCATACAGCCCTTGCTGCTCCAGCAACTCACTGTGGCTGCCACTTTCGACAATTCGTCCCTTGTCCAGCACCACCAGCCGGTCCATACGGGCAATGGTGGAAAGCCGGTGGGCAATGGCGATTACCGTCTTGCCCTGCATCAGCGTCTCCAGGCTTTCCTGGATCGCCGCTTCCACTTCCGAATCCAGCGCCGAGGTGGCCTCGTCCATGATCAGGATTGGCGCGTTCTTCAGCAGCACCCGTGCAATGGCGATACGCTGACGCTGGCCACCCGACAGCTTGACCCCGCGTTCGCCCACATGGGCATCGAAACCGGTGCGGCCCTGGGCATCCGAAAGCTGAGGGATGAACTCGTCAGCCCGCGCGCGGCGCACAGCTTCGTGCAGTTCTGCATCGCTGGCACCGGGGCGGCCGTACAGCAGGTTTTCGCGAATCGAACGGTGCAGCAGCGACGTATCCTGGGTGATCATGCCGATCTGTGCACGCAGGCTGGCCTGGCTCACCTTGGCAATGTCCTGGCCGTCGATGAGGATGCGCCCACCCTGCACGTCGTACAGGCGCAACAGCAGGTTGACCAGGGTCGACTTGCCTGCCCCGGACGGGCCAATCAAACCGATTTTCTCGCCCGGGCGGATGTCCAGGTTGAGCCCTTCTATGACATTGGTGGCCTTGCCGTAATGGAAGTCGACGTCATCGAAACGCACCGCGCCGCGGCTGACCTTCAGGGCCGGCGCATTGGGCAGGTCGGTGACGGTGACCGGCTGGGCGATGGTCTGCAGGCCGTCCTGCACCATGCCGATGTTCTCGAAGATGCCGTTGACCACCCACATGATCCAGCCCGACATGTTGACGATGCGGATCACCAGGCCAGTGGCCAGGGCGATGGCACCCACGGTGATCAGCGATTGGCTCCACAGCCACAGGGCAAGGCCGGTGGTGGCGACCACCAGCAGGCCATTGAGGGTGGTGATGACCACGTCCATGCTGGTGATCACCCGGGAGGCCAGCTGGGTTTTCTCGGTCTGCTCGCGGATTGCCTCACGCGCGTACTGCTGTTCGTAGTCGGTGTGGGCAAACAGCTTCAGCGTTGCGATGTTGGTGTAGCCGTCGACGATACGCCCCATCAGCTTGGAACGTGCGTCCGAAGACACTACCGAGCGCTCCTTGACCCGTGGCACGAAGTAGAACAGTGCGGCAATGTAGCTGACGATCCACGCCAGCAGCGGCAGCATCAGGCGCCAGTCGGCCTCGGCGAACAGCACCAGCGAGGTGATGGCGTAGATCAGCACATGCCATAACGCGTCCACCGCCTGCACGGCGGAATCGCGCAGCGAGTTGCCGGTCTGCATGATGCGCTGGGCAATACGCCCGGCGAAGTCGCTCTGAAAGAAGTTCAGGCTCTGTTTGAGCACATAGGTATGGTTTTGCCAGCGGATCAGGCTGGTCATGCCGGGGTTGATGGTCTGGTGCACCAGCAGGTCGTGCAGGCCGAAGAACAATGGCCGCAGCAGCAGAATTACAACCAGCATCCAGATCAGCTCGCCGCTGTGCTGGCTGAAGAAATTGGCATTGGGCGTACCCTGGGCCAGGTCGATGATCCGGCTGAGGTAGCTGAACATCGCCACCTCGATCAGCGAGGCGACCAGGCCGACCACCAGCAGGGCCACGAAGCTGGGCCACACCTGGCGCAGGTAATACAGGTAGAACGGCCACACCGTACTCGGGGGGGCTTCGCTCGGTGCCTCGCGGAAAATATCGATCAGTCTTTCGAAACGGCGGTACAGCATGGGCGACAACACTCCTGTTCGTCCGACCCTCAGGCGGTTTCACATCCCTGTGAAGCCTGCGGTCAATCGATACGTTTGGCGGACTTGATATAGACCGGATCGGCCGGTACGTCGCGCATGCCTTTTTTGATGGTGGTCGGCGAGTTGACGATCTGATCGACCACGTCCATGCCTTTTGTCACTTTGCCGAACACGGCATAACCGGCGTCGCGACCTGGGTTGAGGAAGTCGTTGTCGGCAACGTTGATGAAGAACTGGCTGGTGGCCGAGTTCGGGTTGGACGTGCGTGCCATCGACAGGGTGCCGCGGGTGTTCTGCAGGCCGTTGCTGGCCTCGTTCTTGATCGGGGCCTGGGTATCTTTTTGCACCATCTGGTCAGTGAACCCACCGCCCTGGACCATGAAGCCCGGGATCACTCGGTGGAAAATGGTGTTGTTGTAGAAGCCGCTGTCGACGTATTGCAGGAAATTCTTGGTGCTGACAGGCGCCTTCTCGGCGTTCAGTTCGATTTCGACTTGGCCGAAGCTGGTGTCCAGCAGAACGTGCGGGGTCTTGTCGGACGCCATGACACTGGTGGCAAAGGCGACCGAGCAGGCGGTGAGCAGGAGTTTTTTCAGCATGGGCTCAAAGATCCTTGAGAGGTGGAAGCGGCTGCGAGGAACTGCAGCAGGGTCTGGTTGAAGACCTCGGGTTGATCGAGGGGGGTAGCGTGCCGGGAATCGTCGACGACAACCAGCCTGGCGTTGGGTATGAGGGCGACATAGCGCTGTTTCAGTTGTATCGGCGTGTAATCGTGGTCGGCGGCGATCACCAGGGTAGGACAGTGAATCTGCCCGATGCGTTCCTGCACGCCCCAGTCGACGATGGCGTCGAAGCTCTTGAGATAGGCGCGTTTGTCGTTGCGCGCCCAGCGCTGGGCCATCTTCTGCCGCAGGTCTGCTTGTTGTGGTTTGGGGAACAGCCGCTCGGCCAGCCCCTTGCCGACGGTTTCGACACTGAGCACGCGCGCCAGGCTCCAGCGTTTGAACCACCATAGCCAGTCACTGCGGGTGCGACGCTTGACCTCGGGGGCGCTGTTGACGATGCACAGGCTGCGCAACCATTGTGGGTGGTCGACGGCAAACTGGAAGCCGACCATGCCGCCCATGGACAGGCCGACGAAATGCACCGGGCCTGTGTGCAAGTGTTCGAGCAGGGCCAGCAGGTCGGCACTGAAGGTGGCGATCTGGTAACCGTCAGCGGGTTTGTCGGAGCGACCGTGGCCGCGGATGTCCATGAGTATCACCCGGTAGTGGCCGCTGAGCACCGGCACCTGCAACTCCCAGTCCTGGCAACTGGAGCCCAGGCCGTGCAGCAGCACCAAGGGTTCGCCCTGGCCATATTCCTCGTAATGCAGCGTGCATCCTTCATGTTCGAAATAGGCCATGGGCGCGGTCCTCTCAGGCTTGTGGGGGGGCTGCGAAGGGCACGTCCAGTGGCGCGGTGTCGAAATTGCGCAGCAGGTCGATGAGAATCTGCGTGGCCGGGCCCAGGGTCTTCTCTTTGCTCGAATAAAGGTAGAACAGTGGGTGGCGGCTGCCACCCTGATCCAGCGGCAATGGCTTGAGCACGCCCTCGCGCAGCTCGCGCTCGATCATGTGACGGGGCAGCCAGGCAAAACCCAGGCCGCTGCTGACGAAAGTGGCGGCGGTGCCCAGGCTGCCGACGGTCCAGCGCTGCTCGGCGCCCAGCCAGCCCACGTCGCGCGGTTGGGCGCGCCCGGAGTCACGAATCACAACCTGCAGCTGGCTTTCCAGGTCCTGGAAGGTCAGTTCGCGTCCCAGGCGGTGCAGGCTGTGTTCGGGGTGGGCGACGGCGATGAACTCCACTGCGCTCAACTCGGCGCCCAGGTAGCCGCCGATGCTGTAGCTGCTGATGGCCAGGTCGGCGATGCCTTCGTGCATCACTTCCTCCACGCCAGACAGCACTTCTTCACGCAGGCGCACCCGACAGCCGCGGCTTTGTGGCATGAACGCAGCCAGTGCGCGTACCAGACGGGCGCTGGGGTAGGCGGCATCGACCACCAGGCGCACCTCGGCTTCCCAGCCCTGTTCCATGTGGTGGGCCAGGTCTTCGAGCTGGCTGGCCTGCTTGACCAGGTGGCGCGAGCGGCGCAGCAGCACATTGCCGGCCTCGGTCAGCACCGCCTTGCGGCCATCGATGCGCAACAGCGGGACGCCCAGCTGCTCCTGCATGCGGGCCACGGTGTAGCTGACCGATGACTGCGAGCGGTGCAAGGCCTCGGCGGCCTGGGCAAACCCGCCGTGATCGACCACTGCTTGCAGGGTTCGCCACTGGTCAAGGGTTACGCGCGGCGCTTTCATCTTTCGCTCCTGTTGTCCTAAGCTGCGCTCTTTCAAGGAGAGCGGCCCATGAAGAAATGTTGTGCGGCAATACTGATGTGCCTGCCCCTCGGGGCCATGGCTTATCCCATCGAGGTGGAGAAGGAGCTGACCGGGGTCAAGCTCGACTACACCGCCTATGACACGGCCTATGACATTGGCGCCATCACCCTCAACAACTATGGGCAGGTCCCGGCGGCGTGCAAGGTGACCTTCCGCAATGGCCCAGAGGCACCACGGGTGCGCCGGGTGAACGTACCGGCGGGTAAAAGCGTCGATGTCACCGCGAAATTCAATCGGCAAATCATCAAACTGCGGATCGCCTTGAACTGCAGTGCAGAATAAACTGATTAATCGATAGATTGGACCCACTTTTTACGCTTTTTTATCGATAGGTCAAGCCTTAATCTCACCTCCATCGAATCGCACCCTTTTTTGCCGATGGAGGCACCCCCATGTCCCGCGTACTGATCATCGAAAGCAGCGCCCGCCAGCAGGATTCCGTTTCCCGTCAGCTGACCAAGGACTTCATTCAGCAATGGCAGGCCGCTCACCCGGCCGATCAGATCACTGTGCGCGACCTGGCAGTAAGCCCGGTTCCCCACCTGGACGCGAACCTGCTGGGTGGCTGGATGAAGCCCGAAGAACAGCGCAGCGCCGCCGAGCTGGAAGCCTTGGCCCGTTCCAACGAACTGACGAATGAGTTGTTGGCTGCCGACGTACTGGTGATGGCTGCGCCCATGTACAACTTCACCATCCCCAGCACCCTGAAAGCCTGGCTGGACCATGTGCTGCGTGCCGGCATCACCTTCAAATACACCCCGACCGGCCCGCAAGGCCTGCTGACCGGCAAGCGCGCCATCGTCCTGACTGCGCGCGGCGGCATCCATGCGGGTGCCAGCAGTGACCATCAGGAACCGTACCTGCGCCAGGTGATGGCTTTCATCGGCATCCACGATGTCGACTTCATCCATGCCGAAGGCCTGAACATGAGCGGCGAGTTCCACGAGAAGGGCGTCAACCAGGCCAAGGCCAAGTTGGCAGCGGTGGCCTGAGGCTTCACGAATTCCCAACCCTGACACCTGTTTTTGCTCCTTTGGGTGTACCTGCCCGGCTTGTATGGCCGGGCTTTTTTATGCCTGGGGTTTTTTGGTGGTCAGTGCCGGCCTATTCGCTCGCCGGAAGATATGCAGGTCCCTGTGGGAGCGGGCGTGCCCGCGAAGAGGCCGGTACAGCCCCTACATTCCTCATGGTTGAACTCATTCGCCGCAACCCGCTAAGGTCGCCGCCTTGATTCACGAGAGGCAACCATGGGCTACCTGATAATCGTCGCGCTGATCCAGGCGTTTTCCTTCAGCCTGATCGGCGAGTACCTGGCCGGGCACGTCGACAGCTATTTCGCAGTGCTCGCCAGGGTGCTGCTGGCCGGCCTGGTCTTCCTGCCGTTGACCCGCTGGCGTCACGTCGAGCCGCGCTTCATGCGCTGGATGCTGCTGATCGGCGCGTTGCAGTACGGCATTACCTACGTCTGCCTGTACCTGAGTTTCCGCGTGCTCACGGTGCCAGAGGTGCTGCTGTTTACCATCCTCACGCCGCTGCACGTGACGCTGATCGAAGACGCCCTGAACCGTCGCTTCAACCCGTGGGCGCTGCTGGCCGCGCTGGTTGCGGTAGCGGGCGCCGCCGTGATCCGCTTCGACAGCATCAGCGGCGAGTTCTTCATCGGCTTCCTGCTGCTGCAATTGGCCAACTTCACCTACGCTGCCGGCCAGGTGCTGTACCGTCACCTGGTCGCTCGCCATCCCAGCGACCTGCCACACTACGCGCGCTTTGGGTACTTTTACCTCGGCGCGTTGCTGGTGGTGCTGCCGGCTTTCTTGCTGTTCGGCAACACTCAGCACCTGCCGAGCACTGATGTGCAATGGCTGGTGCTGTTGTTCCTGGGGCTGTGTCCGACGGCGCTGGGGCTGTACTGGTGGAACAAAGGTGCATGCCTGGTTTCTGGCGGTACGCTGGCGGTGATGAACAACCTGCATGTGCCGGTAGGGCTGTTGCTGAACCTGTTGATCTGGAACCAGCACGAGCCGCTAGGGCGGCTGTTCATCGGCGGGGGGATCATCCTGGCGTCGGTGTGGCTGAGCCGCCTGGGTGGGCGCGCACAGGCGCCGCTGGCCGGCAAGGCCTGACGCGCCCTTTGATCCGGGGCTGCTAGGCAGCCCCGGCAATCTCAGGCCTCGTTCATCTCTTCAAGTCGACGCGGCATCGGCTCTGCCGCCGTGCGCCCCGCCAATCCCACGCGCATGTCATTGCCACTCGGCTGCTGATACAGGCTCAAGCCGAACTCCGGCAATACCGCCAGCAGGTAGTCGAAGATATCTCCCTGGATCCGTTCGTAATCCGCCCACACCGTGGTGGTGGTGAAGCAGTAGATCTCCAGCGGCACGCCTTCGGCGGTGGTCTGCATCTGCCGCACCATACAGGTCATGTTCGGGTGAATATTGGGGTGGTTCTTCAGGTAAGCCAGGGCGAACGCGCGGAAGGTGCCAATGTTGGTCAGCTTGCGGCGGTTGGCCGACAGGTCCGCCACCGGCCCCAGCGCCTCGTTCCAGTTTTGCAGTTCCTGGCGCTTGCCCGCCAGGTAGTCACTCAGTAGCTGCACCTGGCTCAGGCGCTGTTCTTCTTCGCGGGTGAGGAAGCGCACGCCGGCGGCGTCGATGAACAGGCTGCGCTTGATGCGCCGGCCACCGGACTGCTGCATGCCGCGGTAATTGCGGAATGACTCGCTCATCAGGCGCCAGGTGGGGATGGAGACGATGGTCTTGTCGAAGTTCTGCACTTTAACCGTGTGCAAGGTGATGTCCACCACGTCGCCATCGGCGCCTACCTGCGGCATTTCGATCCAGTCACCCACATGCAGCATGTCGTTGCTGGTCAACTGCACGCTGGCGACGAACGACAGCAGGGTGTCCTTGTACACCAACAGCAGCACCGCCGACATCGCACCCAGGCCGGACAGCAGCAACAGCGGCGAGCGGTCGATCAGGGTAGCGACGATGACGATCGAGGCGAAGATCCACAGCATCATCTTGGCCAGTTGCACGTAGCCCTTGATCGAGCGGGTGCGGGCATGTTCGGTACGGGCATAGATGTCGAGCAGGGCATCCAGCAGGCATGACAGCGCCATGGTCATGAACAGCAGGGTAAAGGCCAGGGCGACATTGCCGAGGAAGTGCTGGGCGGTGTCGGACAGCTCAGGCACCAGCTTCAGGCCGAATTGCAGCACCAGTGACGGGGTCGTTTGCGCCAGGCGGTGGAACACCTTGTTGTGGCGCAGGTCGTCCAGCCACTTCAGCGCAGGCTGGCGGGCCAGCAGGCGCGCGCCGTGCAGTATCAGGAAGCGCGCCAGGCGGCCGACTACCAGGGAGATGAGCAGCAGTACCGCCAGACCGATGGCGGCGTGCAGCATGGGATGTTGGTCGAGGGTGCCCCACAGGTCGAGGGAGTCACGCCAGATTCGTTGGATATCCATGGGCTTGCGTACAGTCTTGTTGCGAAACGAAGCCGTATTAGAGCGCGGATAGCGACAAAGTTGCCAAAAGAAATTCGGCTAAGGCGGCAGAAAACGTTACCCTATGCAACTGAATTTCCCGCACTTGTCTGAGGTTACCTCCGTGTTCTCCCAATTCGCCCTGCATGAACGCCTGCTTAAAGCCGTGGCCGAGCTTAAATTTGTCGAGCCAACCCCGGTGCAGGCCGCGGCCATCCCCTTGGCCCTGCAAGGGCGTGATCTGCGTGTGACTGCGCAGACCGGCAGCGGCAAGACCGCGGCGTTCGTCCTGCCGCTGCTCAACCGCCTGGTCGACCTGAAAGGCGGGCGCGTCGAGATCCGCTCGCTGATCCTGCTGCCGACCCGCGAGCTGGCCCAGCAGACCCTCAAGCAAGTGCAGCTGTTCTCGCAGTTCACCTACGTCAAGGCGGGCCTGGTCACCGGCGGTGAAGACTTCAAGGAACAGGCCGCCATGCTGCGCAAGGTGCCCGACGTGCTGATCGGCACCCCGGGTCGCCTGCTCGAGCAGCTCAATGCCGGCAACCTCGACCTGTCCCACGTGCAGGTCCTGATCCTGGACGAAGCCGACCGCATGCTCGACATGGGCTTTGCTGAAGACATGGAGCGCCTGTGCAAAGAGTGCGAGAACCGCGAGCAGACCTTGCTGTTCTCGGCTACTACCGGTGGCGCGGCCCTGCGCGACATCATCGGCAAGGTGCTGAAAGACCCTGAACACCTGATGCTCAACAGTGTCTCGCAACTGGCTGAAGGCACCCGCCAGCAGATTATCACCGCCGACCACGACCAGCATAAAGAGCAGATCGCGCAGTGGTTGCTGGCCAACGAAACCTTCGACAAGGCGATCATCTTCACCAATACCCGCGCCATGGCCGACCGCATCTACGGTCACCTGGTGGCCAAGGATGTGAAGGCCTTCGTGCTGCATGGCGAAAAGGACCAGAAGGACCGCAAGCTGGCTATCGAGCGCTTCAAGCAGGGCAGCTCCAAAGTGCTGGTGGCTACCGACGTGGCAGCCCGTGGCCTGGATATCGACGGCCTGGACCTGGTGATCAACTTCGACATGCCACGCAGCGGTGACGAGTACGTCCACCGTGTGGGCCGTACCGGCCGTGCCGGTGGCGAAGGCCTGGCGATCTCGCTGATCACCCACAACGACTGGAACCTGATGTCGAGCATCGAGCGCTACCTCAAGCAGCAGTTCGAGCGCCGGGTCATCAAGGAAGTGAAGGGCACCTACAACGGGCCGAAGAAGGTCAAGGCCTCGGGCAAGGCGGCTGGTAGCAAGAAGAAAAAGGTCGAGAAGAAGACTGGCGACAAGAAAGCCGCAGCCAAGCGCAAGCCTACTGCCAAGCCGAAGGCCAACGCGCCTCTGGCCAGTGCTGACGGCCTGGCACCGCTGAAGAAGCGCAAGCCTGCTGCTGAATAAGACTCACGCAGGCCCTTTGCAGAAGCGACGCAAGTTCGCATCTGCGAAGGGCGTGCGCAGGCGACGAACGATCACTCCGCCTTTTTCTCTGCCTGTTTCAACTCCTTGATCCGTTGGTCGATCAGCTGACACTTGTCGGGCAAGTCCTTGCTCGCCGTCCCCAGATCCATCCCCTGAAGCTCATCATTGATCTCCTTGGCCTTTTGCGGGTTCTGCTCGGTCAACTGAGTAACCAGCCCGGCCAGCTTCTCACGTTTTTGCGTTGCTTCTTCAGGTGTGCAGGCCCAAGCGGGCAGGGCGCAGACCAGGGCAGTGGCACAGGCTATGGGCAGTAGCGGTTTCATCCTTCCAACCTCCGGCGGTGGTGATGCCCGGTGGAGGGCTGTGGGTGCAGGGAAGTTCAGGGCTTGCGACCGATGGAAGATTTCTTTGGTGGTGGTAGTCCGTTTCTGAAACGCTCCCGTATCCCTCCAGCGCCGTTGAGCAGCACGCTACATCGCTCTAGTCTCGAAGGAAAAGAGGGGGTATTGTATGTACAGCTGTAAATACAGGTCGTCCCATGTTCTTTGAATGGGACGAAGGGAAAAACCAGAGCAATATCCGCAAGCACGGCATCGACTTTGCCGACGTTCCTGACATGTTCAACCATCCCATGTTGATCCGGCGTGATGAGGATGTGGAATGTGCTGAAGAACGTTGGGTCAGCCTAGGATGGCTAAAGGCGCTGATAGGTGTCGTCGTGTACACGGAGAGGCGGGGTGAGGTGATACGCATCATTTCTGCAAGAAAAGCCACCAAACGGGAGGCCAGGTACTATGACCAAATCATCGAGAACTGACTGGAGCCGCCTGGCCCGACAGGACGACAAGGATATCGACACATCAGATATCCCTGAACTGGACCAGGACTTTTTCCGCCAGGCCGAGCTGCGCGTTCCCGCCAAGCAGACGGTGACCATTCGACTGGACTCAGATGTCCTCGCCTGGTTCAAGGAGCAGGGCAGCGGCTACCAGACCCGCATCAATCAGTTGCTGCGCCAGTACATGCAAGCGCAACAACGCCAGCGCTAAGCGCTTTGGAACGCTTGGCAACCTTGGCAGGTCCCAACCTGTGTACCCCTTTCGTCCACAGCAGGAGCCCGTAGCCATGAGCATCGCCTACGACTGGGACCTGATCGAACGCTTGCTGCACGAAGTGCAGAACGGCGCCGGTCACAGCTTCACGCCCCGCCCCTATGCCGAGCAGCATGCTGCTGCACTGGCCGCCAAGGGTGAGCCGGTGGGTGACGTGGATCACCTGAAAACCCGTGCATGCGAGTATGAAAAGCTGCTATTTGAGCGCGGATTCATTGAATGCCGGCCTGAAGAGGACGGCGGCAATGGCGAAAACTTCGTCCTGACCGAACGCGGCTCGCGCTTGATGAGCCTGATCGACAGCAGCATCCCCGGCTTCGAGCACCCGCGCCAGGTGCTGGATGAGCAGGAGGATGCGCTGGACGAAACGACGTTCGAACGGGTATCTGCGAAGGCACAGATTGCTTGAGGTCGTTTTAAGGCTGGCAAGTGCAGCATTCAAAACCCGATAATCGGTAGCCTCTGAACGCTGCCGAGCCTTGCCCATGCCTACGATCACCCCAGAGGCCCGCTTATGAGCGCGGTCCGCAAGAACCCTGACGCCTTTGCCTTCCAGGTAATGCTGGGCCTTTGCCTGATCTGGGGCTGCCAGCAGGTACTGATCAAGACCGCCGCCGTCGATATCGCGCCGGTGATGCAGGCAGCACTGCGCAATGGCATTGCCGCTGTGCTGGTAGGCCTGATGCTGTGCTGGCGGGGAGGCTGGGAGCAGGTCGGTAGCACCTGGCGCGCAGGGCTGGTGGCGGGCGGGCTGTTCGGGGTGGAGTTTCTGTTCATTGCCGAAGGGCTGAAACTGACCTCGGCGGCGCACATGTCGGTATTCCTCTATACCGCGCCGGTATTTACCGCCTTGGGCCTGCATTTTCGGCTACCCAGTGAACGCTTGCGGCTGCTGCAGTGGCTGGGCATTCTGCTGGCCTTCGGCGGCATTGCCATGGCCTTTGCCGGTGGCACTTCGTTCGAGCACATGGACGGCCGCACCTTGCTGGGTGATGCCTTTGGCGTGATCGCCGGGCTGGCCTGGGGCGCGACCACGGTGGTGGTGCGCTGCTCGCGGTTGTCGGAGGCGCCAGCGACCTTGACCCTGTTCTATCAGCTGGCGGTCGGTTTTGCCGGGCTGTTGCTGATCGCCCTGCTCAGCGGGCAGATCGGCGCGGTGTCGCTGACGCCGCTGGCGATGGGCAGTGTATTGTTCCAGGGGATTGTGGTGTCGTTCATCAGCTACCTCACTTGGTTCTGGTTGCTGCGCAAATACCTGGCGTCGAACCTCGCGGTGTTTTCCTTCATTACCCCATTGTTTGGGGTGACTTTTGGCGTTTTGCTGCTGGATGAGCCGCTCAGTGCGAATTTCGTGGTGGGGGCGTTGATGGTGTTGTTGGGTGTGATCCTGGTCAGTGCCGAGCCTTGGGTGAAACAACAATTGCGGCGGTTGGTAGGGTGATGTGTTGCCTGTACCGGCTCAGGATGCAACCTTGGCCTGACAGGCGCTTCCTTGTTGTGCATCACCCGGCAACTGGACCAACCCGCCAGCCACCACCAACCCGCCCGCCGCCAGCATCAATGCGGGTTGCAGCCCACCGCTGTAGTGGCTGCTGAGCGCCGCCAACAGCGGCCCACTCAACTGCCCCAAGGCAAAGCATGCGGTCAGCAGCCCGGCATTGCGCTGTGTGGCCTGTGGCGCCAACTCGCGCGAGCGTTGCATGACCAGTTGCATGCATGCCAGGAACGGCCCGCCACACAGCGCGACACCCAGCGCCAGCCCGATACCCCCACCCATCAGGCAGGCCACCACACCCAGCCCTTGCAACCACAGGGTGGCGGTCAACCAGGTTGACGTGCGGCCACCACGGCGCACGCTCACCAGCAACACGCCCAGCGCCGCCGCAAGGCCAAACGCCGGCCAGAACAGGTCCGCCAGCCACTGTCCGCGAAACTGCTGATTGGCCATCTGTGACAGAAAGGTGGCCGGCAGGATGTAGCCCATGCCATACAGGCCATACACCAACCCCAGGCGGCCAGTGCCGACATTGCGCGTCGGGCCTTGCCGTACTGGCGACTGAGTCGGTGCCGCTTGCAATGCCCGTGGCAACCACGGCAGCACTGCCAGCAGCATCACCAGCGCAGCCATGGCATAGATCAGCCACAGGGCTGCCGAGCCAAGCCCCAGCACATGCGCAACCAGTGCCAGTAGCCCGGTCACGGCGATACCGAGGCCGGGCCCGGCGAATACCAGCGCTCCCAGGCGTTGGCGGTTGTGCGCAGTGGCTACTTGCTGGCTGAGGCTGGTGATCATCACCAGCACCCAGGCGCTGGCTACGCCTGTGCCAAAGCGCAGCAGCAGGTGCCCCCAGAAGCCGTTGGCAGCCCAGGAGGCCAGGGTCAGCAGCACACACAGCCACAGCCCCCCATGCAGGCGCAGCCGTACCTGGCCTGGCGAGCGGGCGAACATGGCGTCCACCGCACCCACGAAATAGCCCAGGTAATTGGCCGCCGCGACCAGCCCGGCGACTGTCAGGTCGAACTGGCCTTCGGCAATCAGTTGCGGCAGTTGCGGGGTGAGGGCGAAACGGCCGATGCCCATGGCCATCATCAGCGCCACGGCGCTGGCGAGCAGTTGAATGAGTGGCGACATGACAGGTCTCCTGCGCAGGTAAGCGATAGATGGCAGGTTAAGGCGCTTTGTTTTTCAATAAAATTGAATAATGATGATCAAGTTGTTCTGTTTTGGAGAATGCTGTGGAATTCAGCCAACTGCGTATCTTCCAGGCCGTGGCCGAGGAAAGTTCGGTTACCCGCGCCGCAGAGCGTCTGCATCGAGTGCCATCAAACCTTTCCACGCGCCTGCGCCAACTCGAGGAGCAGCTGGGCGTCGAACTGTTCCTGCGCGAACGCCAGCGCCTGCAACTGTCGCCAGCAGGCAAGGTGCTGCTGGACTATGCCAACCGTATGTCCGCCTTGCGCGACGAAGCGCTGGGCGCCGTGCGTGGCGGTCAGCCGGCTGGGGACTTCGTGCTGGGGACCATGTACAGCACGGCGGCGACCCACCTGCCGGCGTTGCTGGCGCGCTATCATCAGGCTTACCCGCAGGTGAACCTGCAAGTGCGTGCAGCACCCAGCGGCGAGTTGCTTGAAGGGCTGTTGAACCACACCCTGGATGCTGCTCTTGTGGACGGGCCACCGAGCCTTGCCGGGCTGGATGGCGTGCCGCTGTGCGATGAGCAACTGGTACTGATCACCAGCCCTGAGCACCCGGCGGTCTTCACAGCCAAGGACGTGGCGGGCAAGGCGGTGTTCACCTTCCGCCAGGGCTGCTCGTACCGCATGCGCCTGGAGGCCTGGTATGCCCATGCCCATACGCCGATGGGGCGTGTGATGGAGATCGAGTCGTACCAGAGCATGCTGGCCTGTGTGATCGCGGGTGCGGGTGTGGCAATGATGGCCCAGTCGATGCTCGACAGCCTGCCTGGACGTGATCGGGTGAGGGTGCACCCGCTGCAGGCACCTTTCGATCAGGCGGTCACCTGGCTGATGTGGCGCCAGGGTATGCGTGGGGCTAATCTGCAGGCATGGATCGACCTGCAACAAAGCGAAACGATTAACCAGTCGTCGGAATGCGCCGCCACGGCTTGATCCGCGTCAAAATCGCCCTTATCTGTAGGAACAGAGGCATGCGTAATACAGGACATCGGGCTATGATCTGTATGAAACATCGCAGGATTGATTTGCCGTGAGGCTGACCCGTCAAGGGGGCATTATGAATAAACCACTGTCAAACTGGCTCCATGACCTTGCTGTCGCCTTGGGGCTGATTCCACCACCCTTGCAGCCGGTGCCGATCCCGACTGATGAAGAGCAGCGCAAACGTCAACCGCGTCGGCGCTGATTAACGACAAAGGCCGCTTCACCCGGTTGGGTGCAGCGGCCTTTTTGTGTCTGCTGATTGTCTATTGCCTGTGCCGGCCCTTTCGCGGGCAAGCCCGCTCCTACAAGCGAAAGGGCCGGTACAGCAGTCAGGCCAGCTTTACCGCTGCCACCGACTTGCGTGACGCCAGGCTCACCCCCACAAAGCTCACCAGCCCTACTGCCAGGCTGTAGTAGATCGGCGTATTGGCCTCCAGCCCGTCCAGGAACATGAACAGCAGGGCGGTAGCAAAGCCCAGCGACATGCTGGCAATCGCGCCTGCGGTGGTCGCACGCTTCCAGAAGATCGCCCCGATCAGCGGGATCAGCATACCGCCGACCAGCAGGTTATAAGCCAGGGTCAGGGCGTTGATCACATCATTTACCACCAGCGCGATGCCCAGCACCACCAGGCCGGTGAGCAGGGTGAACAGGCGGCTGGTACCCAGGCTCGACTGCTTGCCACCACGCAACTTGGGCAGCAGGTCTTCGGTCACGGTGGTCGAGGCAGCCAGCAGACCGGCGCTGGCGGTGGACATCATGGCCGCCAGCGCTGCTGCCATCAGCAGGCCACGGATGCCATCGGGCAGGGTGGTCTTGATCATCTCGGCAAAGGCGTTGTTCGGGTTGGCCAGGTCGGGCATCAGCACATGCGCAGCCATGCCGATCGCAGCACAGGCCAGGCCATACAGCACGCAGTACACACCAGCGGTGGTACCGGCACGCTGACAGACCTTTTCGTCACGGGCGGTGAACACCCGCTGCCAGATGTCCTGGCCGATGAGGATGCCGAAGAAGTAGATCAGGAAGTAAGTGATGATGGTGTCCCAGCCAATGGTAGTCAGCTGGAAGCTGGCCGCTGGCAATTTGGCCACCAGGGTGTCCCAGCCACCGGCCTTGTACAGGCACACCGGCAGCAGGATGAACATCAGGCCGACGGTCTTGATCACGAACTGGACGATATCGGTCAGTGTCAGCGACCACATGCCGCCAATGGTGGAGTACAGCACTACCACACCGCCGCCGAGCATCAGTGAAGCCCAGAACGGCAGGTCCAGCAGCACCTGCAGGACGGTGGCCATGGCCAGGGTCGAGGTGACACCGATCATCAGCGCGTAAGCCAGCATGATGACGGCGCTGGCCTGGCGTGCGGTCGGGTTGTAGCGCTGTTCCAGTACCTGGGTCACGGTGAAGATGCGCAGGCGCAGCAGCGGTTTGGCGAGGAACAGGTTGATGGCGATGATGCCCAGGCCCAGGGCTGCGCACAGCCAGAAACCGGAAATGCCGTGGACGTAGCCCAGGCGCACGGTGCCGACGGTGGAAGCACCACCGAGCACGGTGGTGGCCATGGTGCCCATGTACAGCACCGGGCCGAGATTGCGCCCGGCCACCAGGTAGTCTTCATGGGTTTTCGCGCGCCGCATGCCATACCAGCCAAGCCCGAGCATGCCGGCGGTGTAGATCATTACAACAATGATGTCCAAGGCCATTGGGGGTCTCCCGATTATCTTTATTATGGCGAGATCGACCATGCGGGCGGGTTCACCGCGCCCGGCGGTCTTGTCGTGTGTTGGCGGGCCTCAGTGGCCCTCCCTCATGGCTCCTGCCGGGGTGTAGCGGTATTAACGACGCACCACGCCCGGTAGCACGCAGAGCATCTCGAACAGCAGGTTGGCACCGAGCAGCGAGGTGTTGCCGGTGGTGTCGTAAGGCGGGGAGACTTCGACAAGGTCACAGCCGATCAGGTCCAGGCCGTGGCAGCCGCGAATGATCTCCATCGCCTGGATGGTGGTCAAGCCGCCGATTTCCGGGGTACCGGTACCGGGCGCCCAGGCCGGGTCGATGCCATCGATGTCGAACGACAGGTAAACCGGGCCGCCGCCGACTTTTTCCCGCACTTCGGCCATCAGTGGCTCCAGCGACTTATGCCAGCACTCTTCGGCCTGGACCACGCGGAAGCCTTGGCGACGGCTCCAGTTGAAGTCATCGGCTGTGTAGCCCTGGGCGCGCAGGCCGATCTGCACCACACGGTCACAATCGAGCAGGCCTTCTTCCACTGCGCGGCGGAAGGTGGTGCCGTGGGCGATCTTCTCGCCGAACATGTGGTCGTTGACGTCGGCGTGGGCATCGATGTGCACCAGGCCGATCTTGCCGTGCTTCTTGTGCAGCGCACGCAGGATCGGCAGGGTGATGGTGTGATCGCCACCCAGGGTCATGGGGATGACGTTGTGCTCGACGATCTCGTCATACGCTTCTTCGATGATGCGCACGGCGTCCAGCAGATTGAAGGTGTTGATTGCCACATCACCGATATCGGCTACCGACAGCGAGTCGAACGGGGCTGCACCGGTCGCCATGTTGTACGGGCGGATCATCACCGATTCGGCGCGGATCTGCCGCGGGCCGAAGCGTGTGCCGGAGCGTAGCGAGGTACCGATATCCAGCGGTACGCCAATGAAGGCAGCATCCAGGCCTTCGGCGCTTTGCAGGTGGGGGAGGCGGAGCATGGTGGCGATGCCGCCGAAACGCGGCATTTCGTTGCCGCCCAGTGGTTGGTGGAGAGTCTTGTCCACGGTGGGCCTCATCAGTCGGTCGATTGTTGTGTTTGTTCGAACCTGTGCCGCCGCGAGCCATTCACGTGGGTTTTGCCGGCGGGTAGGGACATTTCGGCCAAGTCTGCTCAAGGGAGTGCCGGGGAAGAATCGCTACCGACAAATACTTAGTTCAGGATTTTCTGAACTAAAGCCGGGTGGAGCAGTTAGACTGCGCGCACATACCCTTTGTGGAACCGTTGCACCATGGCCTCGACCTTGCCCGACCTGAAACTGCTGCGCATCTTCATCAGCGTGGTGCGCCACCAGGGCTTTGCCAACGCCCAGCGCGAGCTGAACCTGTCGACCTCGGCCATCAGTACCTACATGAGCCAGCTGGAGGGCGCCTTGGGTATCGTGCTGTGCCACCGGGGGCGGGGTGGCTTCAGCCTGACCAGCAAGGGCGAGCTGTTCCATCAGGAAACCCTGCGCCTGCTGGCCGAGCTGGACGGTTTCGAGCAGTATGCCGCCGCCCTCAAGGGTGAATTGCGTGGCACCCTCAACCTTGGGGTGATCGACTCCACGGTCGGTGACCGCGCCTTGCCGCTGGCCGAAGCCATCGGCGCCTACAGCCAGGAGCACCCGGCGGTGCACCTGCACCTGTCGGTGTCCAGCCCCTACGAGCTGCAACTGGGTGTGCAGGACAACCGCCTGGACCTGGCCATAGGCGCGTTTTCTTCGCGGATGAGCGGTCTGCTCTACCAGCCGTTGTACCGCGAGCAGCATTGGCTGTACTGCAGCAGCCGCCACCCGTTGTATGCCGAGCGGCGCATTCCCGAGCAGGTGGTGACCCAGCAGCGCATGGTCGGCCGTGGTTATTGGAGCCAGGCCGAACTGGCCCGGCATGGCTTCAAGCACAGTGCTGCGACAGTTGAAAGTATGGAGGCGCAGCTGATCCTGATCCTTTCCGGGGCCTATATTGGCTACTTGCCCGAGCACTACGCCCAAGCCTGGGTCGACAAAGGTGACTTGCGCGTACTGTCGCCGTCGACCTTTGGTTACCAGGCCCCGTTCTCGCTGATCATTCGCCGCGGGCGCAGCCGCGAACCGTTGATCCAGACCTTCCGTGACCTGTTGAAAAGCCAGCTCAACGTGGGCTGAGATGCGACGCATTCATGCATTCCGTCGGGAGGGGGTTAAATTCCGGTAAACGCTGGCCGCTAACCTGATAGCGCTCTGCTACATATCAACTTGCGCTGATGATTTCCCCTTATTTCATCCTGCAAGGATCGCCCAAGATGCGCATGAATTTGCCCGTCACTGAGCACGAAAGAACCTTCTCCGGCGATCAACGCCTGATTTCCACGACTGACCTCAACAGCCGCATCACCTACTGCAACGACGCCTTTGTGGCGATCAGCGGGTTTACCTACGACGAACTGATCGGTCAACCGCACAACCTGGTGCGCCACCCGGACATGCCGCCGGCGGTGTTTGGCCATATGTGGGAAACCATCAAGCAGGGCAAACCCTGGATGGGCATCGTCAAGAACCGGGCGAAGAACGGCGATTACTACTGGGTAAGCGCCTACGTCACGGCGATATACGAACAGGGGCGGATCAGTGGCTACGAGTCGGTGCGCTCGGTGCCCACCCGTGAGCAGATCCGCCGTGCCGAGGCACTGTATGCGCGCTTGCGCGATGGCCGCAGCCCGGTGCCCTGGGCTGCTCGTCTGGGGCACGGCCTGGGCCATGGCTGGCCGCTGATCGGCGCCGGCCTGCTGTCGGCGGCGGGTTACCTGTGGTTGCCGCCTTACGCGGCGCTTGGGGTGCTGATGGCGAGCCTGCTGCTGGCCTGGTACCTGGTCGAGCACCGGCAGAACCAGGCCGTCCGCCGCACGCTGGCCGAGCACCCCAAGGCCTTCACCAGCCCGCTGGTGGCGCTGACCTACAGCGACAACCCGGGCCTGCGGGGCCAGCTCGATCTGGCCATCATCAGCGAAGAAGCCCGTCTGCAAACGGCCCTGACCCGACTGGTGGATGCCGGGGTCGGGGTAAAATCGCGGGCTGCGCAATCCTCTGACCTGTCCGATGCGCAGGCGCAGATGCTCGACCGCCAGCGCAGCGAGACCGACCAGTCCGCCACGGCTATCGCGCAGATGGCGGCTACCATCCAGCAGGTCACCCACAACGTGCAAAGCACGGCGCACGCGGCAGGTGATGCCGACCAGCTGGCGCAGCAGGGCAGCGAGCTGGCCCTGAAGAGCCTGCAAGCCATGGGCAGCATGAGTGATGCGGTCAATGACATTGGTCAGGCAGTCAACGCCTTGGCCGAGCAGACCCAGTCGATTGGTAGTGTGGTCGACGTGATCACTTCGATTGCCGAGCAGACCAACCTGCTGGCGCTTAACGCTGCCATTGAAGCAGCGCGCGCCGGTGAGCAAGGGCGTGGGTTCGCCGTGGTGGCTGATGAAGTGCGGTCTTTGGCGCAGCGTACCCGCGCGTCGACCGAAGAGATCCACCATATCATTGCCTCGTTGAGGGCCGGGGCGGAGCGAGCGGTGAGCACTGCCAGCCGGGGCGAGCAGATTTCCCGGGACAGTGTGCACAGTGTCGAGGCGGTGCAGGCGGCGCTGAGCGGGATTGCCGTGGCGGTCAGCCGCATCACCGGCATGAGCCAGCAGATGGCCACGGCATCGGAGCAGCAGAGCCATGTGGCTGAAGACATCAACCAGCAGATCGTGAGGATTGCCCAACTGTGCGACCAGAGTGCCGGGCAAGCCAGGCAAGGCGCGGAAATCAGCCAGGACCTCGAGCGCATGGCGGAGTACCTGCACAGCCTGGCGGAAAGGTTCAACCGCTGAAATCGCTGGGGCCGCGAAGCAGGCCACGCGGAGGCAGGCACGGGCTTCGCCCGTGTTCGCGGGCAAGCCCGCTCCTACAGGAGCGAATGGCCCGCAAAGCGGGCCCCGGTTATGTGGCAAACTGTCCCCGCCAAGGAGACCGCCATGCCCAGACCCCGCTGCGAGCGCTGCCAGCGCCCGTTCGACCATTGCCTATGCCCACTGATCCCCGCGCTCGACAGCCGCACCCGTGTGATCCTGCTGCAGCACCCCAGTGAAACTGCCCATGCCCTGAACACGGCGCGCCTGGCTGCCCTTGGCCTGAACAATGCCGAGCTGCGGATTGGAGAGGTGTTCGATGACCTGCATGACCTGCTCGCCACCCCTGAATACCAGCCGGTGCTGCTGTTCCCGGGG
The DNA here is from genome assembly GCF_043103245.1 of Pseudomonas sp. YQ_6. Taxonomy (NCBI): domain Bacteria; kingdom Pseudomonadati; phylum Pseudomonadota; class Gammaproteobacteria; order Pseudomonadales; family Pseudomonadaceae; genus Pseudomonas; species Pseudomonas sp. YQ_6. The sequence continues at coordinate 48,050 of NZ_JBICJR010000005.1, read as the reverse complement.
GATGACGCCCAGGTGCTGACAGCCTATGGCGAGGCGGGCGACAAACCTTTGCTGCTGATCGTGCCCGACGGCACCTGGCGCAAGGCGCGCAAGCTGCTGTACCTGAACCCGTTGCTTGGGGGGCTGCCACGGGTGACGCTGGGGCAGGTGGCCGCTTCACGCTATCGGTTGCGCAAAGCGCCGGAGGCGGGAGCATTGTCGACGATCGAGGCTGTGGTCGGGGCATTGAATACGCTGGAACAACCGGCCTGCTTCGATGCACTGCTGGCGCCGTTCGAGGCGTTGATCGAGGGGCAGATCAGGGCCATGGGCGTAGAGACTTTTCAGCGTAATCATGGCCGCGAATGAGGGTTGAGGGCTGCTTTGCACCATTCGCAACACAAAGCAGCCCCGCTACCTAAAACCCGCTCAACGCATCTCAGGCAGACGCGCCTCGGTGCGGACTTCGGTGGTCGCCAGCGCCTCTGGTGGCAACGAAATATGCTGTTTGCTCAGCAATTCACCCATGGTCGCCAGTACGCGGTAGCGCGAGAACTCTTCGGTGTAACGCACCTCGGTGTAGCGGCGGTCGGCGTTGTACAGCTCGTTCTCACTGTCGAGTACGTCCAGCAGGGTGCGCTGGCCCAGGCCGAACTGGTCCTGGTAGGCCGCACGCACACGCTTGGTGGTCTCGGCGTATTCACGCGCGGTCGGCAGCTGCTTGCTGGCGTTGTTCATGGCGTTCCACGCCAGGCTCAGGTTCTCGGTCAACTCACGCAGGGCGTTGTTGCGAATGTCCAGTGCCTGGTTGATCTTGTGCGCGTCGGACTGCAGGCGAGCCTTGTCGCTGCCACCGCGGAACAGGTTGTAGTTCATCTCCACGCCAGCTTGCCAGTCGTTGTTGTTGTGGCCTTTCTCGCCGCCGGTGTTGTTGTTGGCTCCGGTTGCCAGAATGGCGTCGAAGCGTGGGTAGAAGGTCGACTTGCCCACTTCGTACTGCTTCTCGGCGGCGTTGACGTCAGCCTGGGCAGACTTGATGTACGGGTTGTTCTGACGCATGCCATCGCGGGCTTCGTCGAGGGTGCCTGGCACCTCGCCCTTGATGCTCTGCGGGCTTTCCAGCTCGTCCGGGGCGCGACCGATCACGCTGAAGAAGTTGGCCTCGGCATCGGCCAGGTCGACTTCGGCGGTGTCCAGGTTGTTTTCCGCCAGGGCACGACGGGCGCGGGACTGGTCGAGGTCGGCGGTGCTGCCGACGCCGCGCTCGTTGCGCAGGCCAATCTGGTCGTTGACGCGCAGGTGAGCTTGCAGGTTGTTCTTGGCCAGGGTCACCAGTTCACGGCGTTTGAGCACTTCCAGGTAGACCTCGACTGCACGCAGGGCGACATCCTGGGCAACGGCCTGAGTGTAATAGGCGCGGGAGGTAGAGACCGCCTCGGTGCGGCCTACTTCATTCGAGGTGTTGAAGCCGTCGAAGATCATCTGCCGCAGGCGCAGTTCGGACTGGGTGTAGTTGAGGGTTTCCTTGTTGTGGTTTCCCTCGGCGCGGGTAGTGGCGTTGTCCGAGCGCTGGCGGCCGTAACCGGCAACCAGGTCCACGGAAGGGTAGTAGCCACCACGCGCGAACTTCACGTCTTCATCGGCCGACAGCTTGCTGTTACGGTTGGAGCTGACTTGTGGGTGGTAGTCCACGGCGCTTTGGACAGCCTCGGTAATCGACATCGCCTGTACGTTGGCACTCGCCAGGGCCAACAGTAAAGCACTGGTGATGGGGTTCAAAACGCGCATGGTACATCTCCCTGATCCTGGAATTGATCCTGCTGTTCGCCAAAAAAATGACGATAAACTTATCGCGTATAGTGTTGCAGGTTTTTAACAACACAGCTAAGTACATTCAACGCGATAGATAAGAAGATTTATTCATATCAAATTGCCATATAAGATCTTTGTTGTCTAATAAGTGTGCATTCCAGCGCACGAAATGAACGCAAGAAGTGCCTTGAAAACCAATGGATACAAGGGCTATGCGTAGTTCCAGAACTAATTTGGATAAATAGGTTGTTGATTAGGCGAAAGCGATATTTGGCGACAAAATATTGTCACCTTGGCTTGTGCAGGGTCTTCAGGCTGAGAATGTACAGGGTGACCAATACGGCACTGGTCAACATGAAGGTGCGCGCCCAGAATAGCGGCACCAGATAGCACGACAGGCCAATGCTGGCCCACATCAGGCCGATGGCGTAGACCTTGCCCTTGAGGGGGATGCCTTCACCACTGAGGTAGTCACGGATCCATGGCCCCAGCTTGGGATGATGGACCAGCCAGTGATGGAAGCGCGGCGAGCTGCGGGCAAAGCAGGCCGCCGCCAAAAGCAGGAATGGGGTGGTGGGCAATACCGGCAAAAATATCCCCAGCACCCCCAGCGCGACGCTGAGCCAGCCAGTGGCCAGCAGCAGGTAGCGCACAGGTTGCTCAGTGGTGGCGTGGCTTGAGCAGCGCCGGTTTTTCGTCAGGGGCGTGCAGCAGCAGGAACAATGCGCTCAATGCCTCGGGGATTTGCACGATCATGTCATCCTGCAGGTTGGCGTTGCTGGCGATATCGGCGAACTCTGGTTGCTCGTCGAACAAGCCCGAACCCACCATGATCGGCAGCAGCATCTCGCTGACTTCTTCCTCGGCGTTCTCGAACCACGCCTCTTCCCGCAGGAACACGCCTTCCATGAAGCCGATGCACCAGCCGCGCAGGTCGGAATCGTCCGGCTCATCGGTCAGGTCGAGGTCGCAGGGCAGGTCGAATTCTTCGTCGCTGGCCAGCTGGCGGGCAATGTGCGCCTTGAGCGCCACCAGGGTGGCTTCGATCTCGGTGCGCTGGGCTTCGCTGGCGTAGTGCGGCTCCTCGGCGAACAGGGCGTCGATCCATTCGCGCTCGGGCACGTCCTCGGCGTTGATCGAAAGAGCGGTGAGGTAGCCGTGTGCGGCGACATAGTCCAGCGCTTCTTCGTGCAGCTCGTCGGCGTCGAGGAAGGCTTGCAGGCGGGTCAGTTGCTCGGCGAAGGACATTACAGGGCTACCTTGGGGAATAAACGATAACGAATTCTAGCACCTTGCAGCGGCAGCGGGGCAAAGGGAACGTCTATCGCCGCGGTGCATGTGCAGCACGGTGCTGCGGTATACTCCGCGATTTTTCATCCAGGGGCAGGTTTTAACGGCTGCCTGGCAAAAACCGCTTACGCATTTGGCGTGTGCGGGGCGGGTTTTTCGTCCAGCCTTTATCCAGGATGGTACGGCGATTTGGAGTTGCACATGCTCGAACAGGCTCAGCGCGTTCTCAAGGACATCTTCGGCTACGACAGTTTCCGTGGGCGCCAGGCAGCGATCATCGAATGCGTGGCCAATGGCGGCGATGCCTTGGTACTGATGCCCACCGGTGGCGGCAAATCGCTGTGTTTCCAGGTGCCGGGGCTGCTGCGCCCGGGCCTGACGGTGGTGGTATCGCCACTGATCGCGCTGATGGACGACCAGGTCGCCACCCTTGACGAGCTGGGTGTATCTGCGGCCGCCCTGAACTCTACCCTGACGGCGGAGCAGCAGCGTGAACTGGCCGGGCGCTTGCGCCGTGGTGAAGTCAAGATGCTGTATCTTGCGCCGGAACGCCTGGTGCAGCCGCGCATGCTCGACTTCCTGCGCGATCTGGACATCTCGCTGTTCGCTATTGACGAGGCCCACTGTGTATCGCAATGGGGGCACGATTTCCGCCCAGAGTACCTGCAGCTGGGCCAGCTGGCCGAACTGTTTCCGCATGTACCGCGCATTGCGCTTACCGCTACAGCCGACATGCGAACCCGCGAGGAGATCGTTCAGCGCCTGCACCTGCAAGGCGCCGAGCGCTTCCTGTCGAGTTTCGACCGGCCCAACATCTTCTACCGCATCGTGCCCAAGGAGGCACCGCGCAAGCAGTTGATGGCCTTCCTCGGCGAACGTCGTGGCAACGCAGGCATCGTCTACTGCCTGTCGCGCAAGAAGGTCGACGAAACCGCCGCCTTCCTCTGCAGTCAGGGTTTCCCTGCGCTGCCGTATCACGCCGGCCTGGCCGCCGAGACACGTGCGGCCAACCAGCACCGCTTTCTCAACGAGGAAGGGCTGATCATGGTCGCTACCATTGCTTTCGGCATGGGTATCGACAAGCCCAACGTGCGTTTCGTTGCTCACCTCGACCTGCCCAAGTCGCTTGAAGCCTACTACCAGGAAACCGGCCGGGCCGGCCGTGACGGCCTGCCCTCCGATGCCTGGATGGCCTACGGGCTGCAGGACATGGTGATGCTCAAGCAGATGCTGCAGAACTCCGAAGGCGACGAGCGCCACAAGCGCATCGAGCAGCACAAGCTGGACGCCATGCTGGCGCTGTGCGAAGAAACGCGCTGCCGCCGCCAGACGCTGCTGGCCTACTTCGACGAAACCCTCGAACAACCGTGCGGGCACTGCGACAACTGTGTCGACAACATCCAGACCTGGGACGCCACCGAGCCGGCCCGCCAGGCGCTGTCGGCGGTGTTCCGCACCGGCCAGCGCTATGGTGTTGGCCACCTGGTCGATGTGCTGTTGGGCAAGGACACCGAGAAGGTGCGCAATTTCGGCCACGAGAAGCTGTCGGTATTCGGCGTTGGCAAAGGCTTGGCCGAGGTGGAGTGGCGCTCGCTGTTCCGTCAGTTGGTGGCGCGCGGGCTGGTCGATATCGACCTGGAAGGCTACGGCGGACTGCGCCTGTCCGACAGCTGCCGGCCGCTGCTGCGCGGCGAGGTGACCTTGCAACTGCGCCGTGACCTCAAACCGCAGACCACGGCCAAAACCTCGTCGTCCAGCGGCGGCAGCCCGGCCAGCCAGCTGGTGCGTGCCGAAGAGCGCGATCTGTGGGAAGCGCTGCGTACCCTGCGCCGCAAGCTGGCCGAAGAACACAGTGTGCCGCCCTACGTCATCTTCCCCGACTCGACACTGCTGGAGATGCTGCGCAGCCAGCCGGTCAGCCTCAGCGACATGGCCCAGGTCAGCGGTGTGGGGGCGCGCAAGCTGGAGCGCTACGGCCAGGCGTTCCTCGAAGTGCTGAACAACAGCGGTGGCACCGACGAGGCACCGAAAGTGGTGCTCGACCTGCGCCATGAACTGGTCAGCCTGGCCCGTGCCGGCATGACCCCGGCGCAGATCGCCGGGCAGCTCAATTGCAGCGAGAAGAACGTGTATAGCCTGCTGGCCGAGGCGCTGGGCCGCCAGGAACTGAGTCTGGACCAGGCCATCGACCTGCCGGAAGACCTGATGATGGAGGTGCAGGACGCCTTTCTTGATGGTGAGGGTGAGCTGCCACCGGTGTCGGCCATTGCCCCGCAATTCGGGGCGCGGGTGCCGGAGGGCGTACTCTATTGCGTGCGCGCAGCGCTGGCGGCGGAATTCGAATTGTAAACGCATGCAGGATCGAAGGCAGAAGCGCCATCTGCTGACCTTTGTCATGCTTTTTGACGATTATCGAACGCGTAACCATGGCCGAGCCTTGCCTCGTGGGGCAGGGCATGGTTAGCTGCCTAATAATTAGATCTACTCCAATGAGTTCCTTATGCCCCTGAACGACAACCAACACCGCTTTGGCATGCAATTGGCTCAGATGTCCCGAGGTTGGCGTGCCGAGCTGGACCGCCGCCTGGCCGGGCTCAACCTGTCCCAGGCGCGCTGGCTGGTGTTGCTGCACCTGGCGCGCTTCGAAGAAGCCCCGACACAGCGTGAGCTGGCCCAGAGCGTAGGCGTCGAAGGCCCGACCCTGGCGCGTCTGCTTGACAGCCTGGAAGCGCAAGGGCTGGTGCGCCGGCAGGCGGTGCTGGAGGATCGGCGGGCGAAGAAGATTGTGCTGTGCCCGCCGGCCAAGCCGTTGATCGATCAGATCGAGACCATCGCCAACCAGCTGCGGGTAGAGCTGTTTACCGGCGTGGACGAGGCGGACTTGCAGGTCTGTATGCGCGTGCATGCCAAGATCTTGGCCAACCTCGAAAAGTCCTGAGCTCACCCATCGATGCAGGTGCAGTGCAAGCCTCAGAAGGTGTGCCCAAGGTTCAGGTACACCGCTTGCTCATGCGCACTGTTGGCGCCGTAGCTGAAGTTCAGCGGCCCTAGAGGCGTATCCAGCCCCAGGAAGATGCTCGCCGCATTGATGTACCCACTGTCGAATTCGTTGTCGTTGTTCCACGCCCGACCACGCTCCAGCGAGCCGCCGATGTACAGCGGGAAGTCCAGCGGCACATAGGCCCGCGGCGTCAGCCGGCGGTAATAGACCATGCGCACCAGGCTCGCGTTCTGCCCCGATACCGAGTCCTCGCGGAAGCCTGACAGCTGTCGCGCCCCGCCCATCACGAAGCTCGACGTCACCACTTCGGTATCGTCCAGCGTGCGCCCGTAGCTCCCACCCAGCACGAACGTGTTCGGCCCGCTGCTGATGGCCTTGTCCAGGGTGAACAGCCACTGCCGGTAATCCTGGTCGGAGTCCAGCGACTTGTCGTATTTGCGCAGGGTCAGGCCGATGTCCTCGCCATGGTGCGGGAAGTACACGTTATCGAGGGTGTCGAACGAGTACTTCAGCTCGTAGAAACCTTCGTTGAAACTGACTTTGGGCAGATCCTGGTCGCCGATGCGCACCTCGGCCTCGCCCCAGGCCTTGCCCACGCCCAGACGCACTTCACCGCTGTTGCCGATCTGCCGGCCTACGTTCAGGCCAAAACCGTAGCGCTCCAGGCGATACTCGGCGACGGGGTCGTTGTCCAGGGTGGCTTCGATGTTCTGAGAGCCCAGGTCCAGGTATGGCGCGATGAAGTAGCGTGAGCCCACATCCAGGGGTTGGTAGAACTCACTGTACAGCGCTTGCTGGTCACCGATCTGGCCGCGGGTCAGCCATTCGGCGCCAAGGCTGTTGATGCCGTTGACCCGGTAGCTGGCGCCCAGGTTGAATGCGCTGTCGCCGCGCAGGTCATCGGACAGGTTCAGGCCCAGGCGCAGGTAGTCGGTGCCGCCGCGTCGGCCGCGGGCGTTGATCACCAAGGTATTGTCGTTGCCCTTGTGCACCACGCGGTACTGCACCCTGTCGAAATAGTCCAGGCCATACAGCGTACCCATGTCGGTCTGCAGGCGGTCCAGTTCCAGCGGCGCGTCGATCGGCTGGCGGATGTACGAGCGGATCACATCATCGCTGACCTTGGAGTCGTTTTCGATCCGGATTGCGGTGATTACCGGCGTGCGCTGGCGCGGCGAGCGGGCCACGGCCAGGCTGGCGTCGCCCTCGAGCTGGCGCAGGGCGGCCAGGCGCGGGTCAAGCAGGCGAGTGGCGCGGTAACCGGCGTCGATCATGTCGCGGGCACGGCCGAAATCTGTCACGCCGAAGGCAGTCAGCGATGGCTGGATGAGGATGTCGTCGCGGTGCAGGCTGGCCAGTTGTTCTTCGGAGTTGCGCCGGGTCATCAAAGTGATCGACTGATTCAGCACGTCGACCACCGTCAGTAATTGCTTGCGATCGCGCAGCGGGGTGCCGATGTCGACCACGATGGCCAGGTCCACGCCCATTTCGCGGGCCACATCCACCGGGATGTTGTCGACCATCCCGCCGTCCACCAGCAGGCGGCCGTCCAGTTCGACCGGGGCGAACACCGCGGGGATCGACATGCTGGCGCGGATTACCTGGGGCAGGTGACCACGGCGGAATACGACTTTTTCGCCACTGGCGATGTCGGTAGCCACCGCGCGGAAGGGGATGGGCAGCTTGTCGAAGTCGCGGGTGTCGGCGGTATGCGCCAGTTTGCTTTCCAGCAGCAGTGACAAGTTCTGGCCCTGGATCACACCCAGCGGCAGGCCCAGGCTGCCGTCGTCGCGAAAGCTGAGCTTCTGCTTGACCAGAAAGTCACGGTCATCCTGCTTGCGCCGGAACGGCACATCCTTGCGCGGCGGGGCGTCGGAGAGTGCCTGTTGCCAGTCAAGGGTGGTCGCAAGTTTTTCCAGTTCTTCGACACTGTAGCCCGAGGCATACAGGCCGCCGACCACCGCGCCCATGCTGGTGCCGGCGATGGCGTCGATGCGCACACCCTGTTCCTCCAGCGCCTTGAGTACGCCGATGTGGGCCAGGCCACGGGCCGCACCGCCAGACAACACCAGGCCAACCTTGGGCCTGGCGGGTTCCGCAGCGATTGCCGTAAGCGAGGTAAGGACGAGCAGAAAACAGAACAGCAAACGGCGCATCGTGAGTCTCAAACCGTGGGCTAAAGACCGCTAGTATAAGCGGCCCCTTACCTGGAGATGTTTCACCATGGCTGATCACAAGCCGGAAATCGTCATCACCTATTGCACCCAGTGCCAGTGGCTGCTGCGTGCTGCCTGGCTGGCACAGGAACTGCTCAGCACCTTTTCCGACGACCTTGGCCGGGTAGCGCTGGAGCCGGGTACCGGGGGTATCTTCCGCATCACCTGCAATGGTGTGCAGATCTGGGAGCGCAAGGCCGACGGTGGTTTCCCCGAAGCGAAGGTACTGAAGCAGCGGGTGCGCGACCAGGTCGACCCGCAGCGTGATCTTGGTCACAACGACCGCTGATCAGGCGCCCTCGGTCAGTGGCCGCTGCCTGGGCGGCTGCTCGGCAGCCAGGCGGCTGGACAGTACGATGGCGAAGATGATCAGCGCGCCGCCCAGCAGCATGCGCACGGTCGGGGTTTCGGCGAACACTGCCCAGGCCACGGCAATGCCGTAGACCGGCTCCATGCCGAACACGACGGCGGCGGTGCGCGCCTTGATCACCGCCAGGCTGGCGACGAACAGGCTGTGCGCCACACCCGTGCAGAAGATGCCGAGCAGGGCGATCCACAGCCAGTCCGGGGCCGCAACGTCGGTCAGGCCGGGCGCTGCGAACGGCAGCAGGCACAGGCCCACCACCAGGTTTTGCCATAGAGCGGCCTGTACCGCAGGCAAACGGCCGGAGCCGGCCCGGTTGGTCAGTGACAGCAGCGAGAACAGCAGGCCCGAGAGCAGTGCCCAGAGCAGGCCGCCGGTGGCTTCGCTGGCCAGGTCGAATGCCGGTGTGACCAGTATCAGGCCGATGCTGACCAGCACGACCAAGACGGCTTCGTTACGGTGGATACGCTCGCGGAACAGCAGGCTTTCGAGGATCACCGTAAAGGCCGGGAAGCTGGCGAAGCCGAGGGTGGCGATGGCTACGCCGCCCACTTTGACGGCGATGAAGAAGCTGACCCAGTGGCCGGCCAGCAGCACACCACCGAGCAGCAGGCGGCGCGCATCCTGGCTGCTCAGGCGTTGCCAGCCCGGACCGGCCAGGCTGGCGAACAGGGCCAGGGCGAGTACGGCGAAGGCGGCGCGACCGAAGACGATGATCGCCGGGCTGGCACTGGTGGCCAGTTTGCCGAAGACGCCGGTAAGGCCGAAGAACAGCGCGCCAATGTGCAGGGCGCCGAGGGCGGTGCGGTGGTTCATGGTAGTCCTTGATGAAGATCTCTACAGGCAGTGCCGGTCCTTTCGCGGGTAAACCCGCTCCTAGGTGTGCACAACCTTCAGGACCGCGGGAAATCCTGTAGGAGCGGGTTTACCCGCGAAGGGGCCGGCAAAGGCAAAGTGTAAAGCCTCAGGCAAACACATTCTGTCGCAAGACTGCTGTCAGTTATCGCCAGACTCTCGCCGCAAAGCCAAAGGTGTACACCCGAACGCCCGCAGCATCGCCGCTGAAAAGGCACTTTGCGAGCTATACCCAACCTGCGCCGCAACTTCGCCCATCGGCAGTACGGTCTGCACGATTAGCCGCCGCGCCTTGAGCAACCGCCGCTGGCGAATGTAGTCCATCGGAGTCATCCCGCACTCCGCGGTAAATCGCGCATGCAGCCGGGCAATGGACAGCCCGGCGATGCGTGCCAGGTCGGCAACCTGCAGCGGGTAGGCAGCATGCTGTTCGATATGCGCATCGAAGGCGCTGTAGGGCAGGCGCTGGCTGGCGTGCACGCTGGCTGCCGCCGTGGCGTTGAGGCTGGCCAGCAGCAGGGCCGCGCCTTGCCTGGCGATCAACGGGTCGTGCACGGGGCTGGTCGCCAGCCAGTCCACCAGTTGCTGTTGGCGCTCATCCAGGCATACGGCGGCGGGGCGGTCGAGCAGGCGGCGGCTGGCATCGGCATGCTCGCCCAGGTGCTCGCGCAGCCAAGGCTCCCCAGGCACATCAAGCACCAGGCAATCACTGCCGGCATCGCTGGCGCACGTGTGATGAGCACCCGCCGGGACCACGATCAGCCCCTGGCGATCGATGCCGGCGCCATGCCCCTGGACCTCGAACTCCAGGCGGCCGCGCAGGCCGAACACCAGTTGCGGGTGTTCGTGGCTGTGGGCGATCAGGCTGTCGCGGTAATGGCGCAGCGAGAGGATCGGGCCGGCGGTCATGGGGGCTTCCTCGCAGGGCAGGCGACCATTGTGCCTCAATCCCTGCACGCCATCACTCGTCACTGTTTTGCCATGGCGCTGTCATGTACGCCTGCCAGTCTCCAGCAAACTGCGCCGGAGCCTGCCCATGAGCCATGCCGAACTGTCCCGCCCCTCGCGCAAGCAACGCGTGCGTACCCTGTGGATCTCCGACGTGCACCTGGGTACCCGCGACTGCCAGGCCGAACACCTGTCGCAATTTCTCAAGGGCTACCAGGCTGATCGTGTCTACCTGGTGGGCGATATCATCGATGGCTGGAAACTGCGCGGCGGAATTTACTGGCCGCAAGCCCACACCAACGTGATTCGCCGGCTGTTGACCATGAGCAAGCGCGGCACCGAAGTGATCTACGTCACCGGCAACCATGACGAATTCCTGCGCCGCTACTCGAAGCTGATTCTGGGTAACATTCAGCTGGTAGACGAGGCAGAGCACCTGACAGCCGATGGCCGCCGACTGCTGGTGGTCCATGGCGATCAGTTCGATGTGATTACCCGTTACCACCGCTGGCTGGCGTTTCTGGGTGACCGCGCCTACGAATTCACCTTGGTGCTCAACCGCTGGCTCAACCACTGGCGTGCGCGGTATGGCTATGGTTACTGGTCGCTGTCGGCGTACCTCAAGCACAAGGTGAAAGGCGCGGTGAACTTCATCAGCGACTTCGAGAACGCCATTGCCCATGAGTGCACCCGCCGTGGGTTTCATGGGGTCGTGTGCGGGCATATCCATCATGCCGAAATCCGCAAGGTGGGTGAGGTGGACTACCTCAATTGCGGGGACTGGGTGGAGTCGTGCACGGCGTTGATCGAGCATTGGGACGGCAGTGTCGAACTGTATCGGCTGGCCGAAGCGCAGGCCGTGGCGGCGTTGCGCGAGCCGGCTTAGGGGCGAGCCGCCAAGAGGCCTCGGATGCTTACAGCCTGAGCTTGCCCAGCAGGATATCCCGGAACATCACGAAATCCCCGGCCAGGCTGTACAGCGGATAGGTAAAGGTCGCTGGCCGATTTTTCTCGAAAAAGAAGTGCCCGACCCAGGCAAAGCCATAGCCGAACACCGGCACGGCCAGCAGCAGCAACCATTTGCCACTGCCAATGGTGTAGGCCAGCAGCGCTATCACCAGGCTGGTGCCGACGAAGTGCAGGCGGCGGCAGGTGGGGTTGCTGTGCTCCCCCAGGTAGTACGGATAGAACTCGGCAAAACTGCGAAACTGCGCTTTGCTGTTCATGGCAGTGCTCCGGGATTAATACTTCTGGACAAGATACACGGCGTGGAGCCTGATTCGAGTCTAGAGTGACTGACGGGGCCTACCAGTGACAATAGGCGCCAAATGAGTATCCTTGGGGTTCACCGCAGGAGCGGTTGGTAAAAGAAGCCTGTCATGAGCGAAAGAACAACGTCAGCCAGTTGGGCATCAGGGATCGTGAAGGCACTTGAACTGGAAGGGCTGGATTGCAGAGCCATGTTCAAGCAATTAGGGTTGGACTTTGCCGCCCTCGACGACCCCGATGCACGCTTTCCGCAAGACTCCATGACCCGCCTCTGGCAACTGGCGGTGGAGCTGTCGGGCAATCAGGCCATCGGCCTGAACATGGCACGGGTGGTCCGCCCGGCGTCGTTCCATGTAGTGGGCTATGCGTTGATGTCCAGCCGCACCCTGGCCGAGGGCTTCGAGCGCCTGGTGCGCTACCAGCGCATCATCGCCGAAAGCTCCGACCTCAGTTTCGTCCTCGGCCCCGAGGGTTATTCGCTGATTCTGACCGTGCACGGCGACCACCTGCCGCCAACCCGGCATAGCGCCGAAGCGTCGCTGGCCTGTGCGCTGGCGCTGTGTAAATGGCTCAGTGGCCGGCCGGTCCAGCCGCGGCGGGTACTGGTGCAGGGGCCGCAGCCGAAGAATGTCGAGCCTTACAAGGTGGCGTTCCATTCGCCGCTGGTGTTCGGCGCCCCACATGATGCGCTGGTGTTCGAGCGGGCCGACATGGAGGCGCCGCTGCCGACCGCCAACGAGGCCATGGCGGTGCTGCACGACCGGTTTGCCGGCGAGTACCTGGCACGCTTCTCCGAAAGCCGGGTCAGCCACCGCGTACGCCAGGTGTTGTGCCGAATCCTGCCGCAGGGTGAGCCCAAGCGCGAAACCCTGGCCCAGGCCCTGCACCTGTCGCAGCGCACCTTGCAACGGCGGCTGCAGGAGGAAGGCACCAGCTTCCAGACCTTGCTTGACGACACCCGCCGCGAACTGGCCGAACAATACCTGGCCCAGCCGGGCATGACCTTGCTGGAAACCGCCTACCTGTTGGGCTTTGCCGACCCCAGCAACTTCTATCGGGCGTTCCGCCGCTGGTTTGATGCCACGCCCAGCGAGTACCGCGCCCGCCTGGGCGCGGAAGGCGAAGTGCTCAGTGACGCCAGAACGCCGGCATGCACAACACCAGCACCGTGATGATTTCCAGGCGGCCCAGCAGCATGCCGGCCGCCAGAATCCATTTGGCCGCGTCAGGCAGCGTGGCGTAGTTGCCCGACGGGCCGATCACTTCACCCAGGCCTGGGCCTACACCCGAAACCGTGCCGGCGGCACCGGTCAGCGCAGTCATCCAGTCAACGCCCAGCAGCGACAGCAGCAGCGCCAAGACACAAATGGTGATGGCGAAGAAGAACGAGAACGTCAGGATCGAACGCACGATGTCTTCATCGAGGCGATGACCGTTGTATTTTTGCTTGATCACCGCGCGCGGGTGAATCAGCTGGTTGAGGCTGGCCTTTAGCAGGATGTAGGCCACCTGGAAGCGGAAAATCTTGATACCGCCGGCGGTCGAGCCAGAGCAGCCGCCAACGAAACCCAGGTAAAAGAACAGCATCAGCGAGAAGTTGCCCCACAGGCTGTAGTCCCCCAGGGCGAAACCAGTGGTGGTGACCACAGAGGTCACATTCAGCGCTACGTGGCGCAGGGCGTCGAGCCAGTGCAGGTTGGTGCTGTACCAGTACCAGGTGCCCAACACCAGCCAGGTGACCACCAGCATGCCTAGCAAGCCTTGCACCTGCTGGTCGCGGATCAGCGCCTTGCGGTTGCCGCGCAGGGTGGCTACGTAGAGGGTGAACGGCAGGCTGCCCATGATCATCACCACCACCGCCACCCAGTGCACGGCCGGGATATCCCATTTTGCCAATGACTGGTCGGAGGTGGAGAACCCACCCGTAGAGATAGCCGACATGGCGTGGTTGATCGCATCGAACGGGCTCATGCCCGCCCACCAGAAGGCCAACGCACCAAGTATGGAGAAACCGACGTAAACCGCCACGATCGACTTGGCGACCATGTGCGAACGCGGCATGACCTTTTCCGAGCGGTCGGACGATTCGGTCTGGAACAGGCGCATGCCACCGATGCGCAGCAGCGGCAGGATAGCCACCGCCATGGCGATGAAGCCGATACCGCCAAGCCAGTGGAGCATCGAGCGCCACATGAGGATGCCCGGCGACATGTTATCGAGCCCGCTGAGCACGGTGGCTCCAGTGGCGGTGATGCCTGACATGCTTTCGAAGAAGGCGTCGGTGTAGCTGATGTGCTGGGTCAGCAGGAACGGTAGCGCGGCGAACACGCACACGACCAGCCAGCTGCTGACGGTCAGCAGGTACATGTCGCGCGGGCGCAGGTGTACATGCTCCGGGCGCCCCTGCACCACCAGGGCCAGGCCGGCGATGAAGGTGATCAGGCTCGACCAGAGAAACGACGGCATGTCACCGGTGCGCTCGAAGATCACCAGGGTCGCCATGGGCACGGCCATGCCGACGGCCAGGGTAATCAGGAAGATGCCGATGATGAAACCAATGATCCTTAAGGTCGGCAACGCCATGTGATCTGCTCAGACTCGAAACGGAAGGGCGCCATTCTACCTATGGGTCTGGTGATGTAAACGCTAGAATGGCCACACATTCAACTGCCAGGAGGGTAGCCGATGGAGGCTCTCGACGCATTGCTCAACCGTGTTTCCGTGCCGCGCCTGACCGAACCGGCGCCCAATGCCGCCCAGCGCGAGGCGCTGTTCCAGGCTGCCCTGCGCGCCCCGGACCACGGCCAGCTGCGGCCGTGGCGTTTTCTTACCATTGAAGGCCAGGGCCGCGAGAAGCTGGGTGAGCTGTTCGCCGAAGCCGTGCAGCACAAGGGCGCTGCCAGCCAGGCTGCATTGGACAAGGCCCGTGCGATGCCGCTGCGGGCGCCGTTGCTGATCGTGGTGGTGGCCAGGTTGCAGGACCACTTCAAGGTGCCCAAGTCCGAGCAGCGCCTGGCAGCAGGCTGTGCGGCGCACGCTATTCTGATTGCTGCGCACGCGCAAGGGATCGGCGCGGTGTGGCGTACCGGTGACATGGCTTTCGATGCCCATGTGCACAAGGGGTTGGGGTTGGCCGAGAACGAAGAGCTGATCGGCTACCTGTACATCGGCACGCCGCTGACCGAGCCGCGGACGGCGCCGGTGCTGGAAACGGCTGATTTCGTCAGTGGCTGGGGTGAGTAACCTGGGCTTGGGCTGATTCATGTATCGAGGCTTCCGGCCTCTTCGCGGGTGAACCCGCTCCTACAACAGCAACCACATCCCCGTAGGAGCGGGTTTACCCGCGAAGAGGCCAGGCGCCTTTACACCCATCAACTGCCTGTCGCTTCAGCCAAGGGCAACTCCAGCCTGGCCACAAACCCACCCTGTGGATGATTCTCCAGCACCAGGCTACCGCCATGGCGCTCCGCGGCCTTGCGTGCAATCGCCAGCCCCAAGCCATGCCCCGGTGCTGCTTGCCCCGGCGCGCGGAAGAACGGCTCACCCAGTTGCGCCAGGTGCTCCGCTGCCGCGCCAGGCCCATGGTCACGCACGCTGATCACGATGCGGTCCTGCTCGCGTGCGGCGCTGACCTCGACCGGCTGGCCCACCGGGTTGAAGCGCAGGGCATTGCGCAGCAGGTTGTCCACGGCACGCTCGATCAGCGTTGGCCAACCCTGCAAGCTCAACCCCGGCTGCGCCTCCAGGCGCACGTCCTGCTCCGGCGCGCTCAGCAGGGCGTCCTTGCGTACGCTGCCGAGCAAGGCATTGATGTCGACGGGTTCGGCATGAGCCTGTTCGGCATCCACTCGGGCCAGGGCGAGGATTTCGCTGATCAGGTCTTCCAGGCGGTCGCACTCGCGGGTCAGGCGTGGCCACAGCGCTTGCCGCTGCTCAGGCTCGGCGCGTTCGGCCAGGGCCAGGGCGATACGCAGCCTGGCCAGCGGCGAGCGCAGTTCATGTGACACATCGCGTAGCAGCTGGCGCTGGCTGCCAATGGTGCTTTGCAGGCGCGCGCCCATCTTGTTGAAGTCCTTGGCCAGCACGCCAAACTCGTCGCGCCGCGCTGCCAGCCGTGCCAGGCTGTTCTGCTGATAGGTGGTCTGGCCCAGATCGTGTACGGCGCTGCGCAGTCGGCTTAACGGGCGGGTGATGGACAGCGTCACCAGCAGGCTGAACAGGGTCAGCACGACCAAGGCAATGCCCAGGGCGCTGAGTGGCCACAGCAGGCTTTCACGGTGCCAGGCATCCAGCGCCGGGTGGGGGATACGGTAGATCAGCAAGTAGGTTTCGCCGGTGTCGGGGCTGGTGTATTCCTCGGTCAGCCGGCGCCATGGCAAGCGCCGCTGGTCATTGTGCTGGCGCGCTTCGAAGGCTGCCGCACGGCGAGGGAAGGTACCGGGCACCACGGCCTCACCGCTATCGTCGAGCACCTGCACGTCGATCTTGTAGCGGTCCTTGCGTCGTTCCAGAAAGTGCTGGGCCGCTTCCAGGCCTTCCTGCTCATAGTGCTTGGCCCACTTGCTGGCCAGGGTGTTCAGGCCCGGGTGGCGGCTGAGGATCCAGGCGTCCTGGTTGAGCATGTGCCCCAGCAGGATCGACAGGCCTGCGACCAGGGTGATGGCCAGCCAGAAACTGGCCAGGATGCGCCAGAACAGTGAACGCAAGTGCACCTCCTAAACGGGAAAAGCCCGGCCCGCAGTGATGCGGGCCGGGCACGGGGCGGACAGCTTACTGGGCCTTGGCGCCTTTTTCAGCTTTCCAGGCCTGGAACTCCTGCCACTCGGCTTTCTTGGCGGCGCGTTCTTTTTGCAGTTCATCGAACTTCTTCTGCTGGTCAGGCGTGAGCAACTTGCGCACTGCGCTGTCGGTCTTGTCGCGGCTGGCTTGCAGTTCATCCTTCATGGCTTTCTGGTCGGCGGCCGGCAGCTTGGACAGGTAGCGCTCGGTAATGTCGCGGCGCTGCTGCATTTGCTCGCCCATCAGCTTGCCGATCTGCTGGCGCTGATCGCGGCTCAGGTCCAGTTGGTGGAAAGGCGCATCACCGCGATGATGCGGGCCGTCGTGGCGCGGGCCGCCGTCAGGCATTGCCATGGCCACGGTCGGCAAGGCGGCAGCGAACATCAGGGCGATAAGGGTCTTGCGCATGGTGTCTCTCCTTTCATAGGCCGGTGATTACCGGATGAACACAGTCTAGGGAGATCACCGTCAAGCGCAGTCAGGGGATGGTAAAGGCAAAGTAAAGATGATGGGGCGGTGCAGCCGCGGCCTTGTGCCGCGCAGGGGGGGGCGCACAGCGGCCCCGGTGTGTTTACAGGCAGTAGTAATAGCCACGGCTACGCAACGCCACAATGCGTGGCCGGCCATCGGCGTGGGGGCCGATCTTCTTGCGCAGGTTGCTGACATGCATGTCCAGGCTGCGGTCGTACAGGGTCAGCTTGCGGCCCAGGCCGATCTGCGCCAGTTCCTGTTTGTCCAGAGGTTCGCCGGGCTGACGCAGCAGCGCTTCAAGAATACGGCTTTCGGACAGGGTCAGGGTCATTTCCCGGCCATCGATGCTGGCCACGCCCCGCGCAGGGCTGTAGACCAGGTCACCCAGCTCCATCTGGCTGGTTGTGGCGGTGGGGTGGCTGCGGCGCAGTACTGCGCGCAGTCGGGCAGTGAGCTCACGCGGGTCGCAGGGTTTGGCCAGGTAGTCGTCGGCGCCCAGTTCCAGGCCGAGAATGCGGTCCAGCGGCTCGCCGCGGGCTGACAGCATCAGCACCGGCAGCTCGGCATGTTCGCTGCGCAGCTGCTTGAGAAGCTCCAGGCCGCTGCCGTCGGGCAACATCACATCCAGTACCACGGCAGCAGGGGCATGCTCAGCCAGGGCCAGGCGTGCGCTCTGCCCATCGTGGCAGGCACGCACGGAAAACCCTTCCTGGGTCAGCCAGCTGCCGAGCAGCTCGCACAGTTCCTGGTCATCATCAATCAGTAACAGCTCGCTCATGACTCACTCAATTCAACCATTGACGGCGGTGATTCGGTCCGCCAGTGGCAAAGATACCGCAGACTGATGGCCTGAGTATAACTGCTGGTAACGCGTGGCCCTCTTCGCGGGTAAACCCGCTCCTACAGCGGTCTGTGTCCAACCACCGAGATGTGTCTACCACCAATCTGTGTAGGAGCGGGTTTACCCGCGAATACGGTAGCGGCGGCAACGGTGAACGGCGGATGGAGATTGGCCAGCAGGCCCGGCCTCTTCGCGGGTGAACCCGCTCCTACGGGCGATCGCACAGATCCGAAGGTTTGTGGGTATCTTGTAGCGAAGAGGGCCGTGCCGTCTCAGGTCAAGGCAGTACTTGCTTGAACGGCTTGACCACAACCTTGTCGTACACGCCGGCAGCGATGTACGGGTCGGCATCGGCCCAGGTCTGCGCGGCTGCCAGCGACTCGAATTCGGCAACGATCAAGCTACCGCTGAAACCCGCTTCGCCCGGGTCGTTGCTGTCGATGGCCGGGTGTGGGCCCGCCAGCACCACGCGGCCTTCGGCCTTGAGCTGCTGCAGGCGTTCGATGTGCGCCGGGCGGGCAGCCAGGCGCTTTTCCAGGGAGTTTGCGACGTCGCTGGCGATAATGGCGTAGAGCATGTCAATCCTTGGGTTTGGAGATAGAAGGGTCATCGTGCAGGTGGCGCGACAGGTACACGCCTTGCGCCACCAGGAAGATCACGGTCATGCCCAGGCTGCCGAACACCTTGAAGTCCACCCAGAAGTCCTGGAAGGTGAAGGCGACGAACAGGTTGGCCGCGCCGCAGAACAGGAAGAAAGCGATCCAGGCCAGGTTCAGGCGCGTCCAGATGGCATCAGGCAGGGTCAGGGCGTGGCCCATGATGCGCTTGATCAGCACCCGATCGCCGATGAAGTGGCTGCCGGCAAAACCCAGGGCGAACAGCCAGTTCACGACGGGAGCTTTCCATTTGAGGAAGGTTTCGCTGTGAAAGGTCAGGGTCAGGCCACCGAACACCAGGCAGGCGATCAGCGTCAGCCACTGGCCCTTTTCCAGCTTGCGCTGGCGCAGGAACAGTGCGCCGTACACGACCAGCGAGCTGATGATCAGCATGGCCGTGGCGCTGTAGATGCCGCCAAATTCGAAGTGATGGCCGGCGACTTCCATGGGGCGCGGGTCGAGCTTGTAGACGATGAAGAACAGCAGCAGCGGGATGAAATCGATGAATTGTTTCACAATGGCAGCCAGAATCGGGATGTGACGGCATAATAACAAACATCGATTCCAGCGAAAGCGCTCCTCTATGAATGTTGATCTGCACTGTCACAGCACGGCCTCCGACGGCGCCCTGTCGCCTTCGGTACTGGTTGCCCGGGCTCATGAGCACGGGGTGCAAGCGCTGGCACTGACCGACCATGACACCCTCGAAGGCCTGCCTGAAGCGCGCCAGGCCTGCGTTGACCTGGGTATGCGCTGGGTCAGCGGGGTGGAGCTGTCCTGCACGTGGGGCGGCGCGACCATCCATGTGCTGGGTTATGACTTCCCGCTCGACGCACCGCCATTGCTGGCGGCGATTCAAGCGCTGCACCACGGCCGCTGGCTGCGTGCCGAAGAAATCGACAAACGGCTGGCGGCCAAGGGCATGCCCGGCACACTCGAAGGCGCGCGCGCCGTGCAGCACGAGCTAGGTGACAGCGGCAATGCCCCGGCGCGGCCGCATTTTGCCGAATATCTGGTGCGGGCCGGGCACGTCAAGGACCGTGGTGAAGCGTTTCGCAAGTGGCTGGGCGCCGGCAAGCTGGGCGACGTCAAGCAGCACTGGCCGACGCTCGACGAAACCGTTGCCACGCTGAGAGAGTCCAACGCCTGGGTGAGCCTGGCGCATCCCATGCATTACGACCTGACCCGCAGCAAGCGCAGGCGGCTGATTGCCGACTATATTCAGGCAGGAGGGCAGGCGCTTGAAGTGGTAAACGGGATGATGCCTGCCGAGCAAGTGGGCACCATGTCCATTCTTGCCCGTGAGTTCGGCCTGCTGGCAAGCGCTGGCAGTGACTTCCACGGCCCCGGCACCTGGGGCGAGATCGGTGCCTATCGGCCTTTGCCCGAGGATCTGCCACCTTTGTGGCGTCGATTCAGCCATGAACAGCCTTTGGCGCTATGAACAGGACGATTACGTGAGCCAATTTTTCCAGATTCATCCGGAGAACCCACAAGCGCGCCTGATAAAACAGGCCGTCGAGATCATCCGCAAGGGGGGCGTGGTGGTGTATCCGACGGATTCGGCGTATGCGCTGGGTTGCCAGATAGGCGACAAGTCGGCAATCGAGCGGGTGCGGCGCCTACGCGGGCTGGACAAGACGCACAACTTTACCCTGATGTGCTGCGACATGTCGCAGCTGGGGTTGTACGCCAAGGTCGACACCGGCACCTTCCGCTTGCTGAAGGCGCATGTGCCGGGGCCTTACACCTTCATCCTCAACGGCACGCGTGAAGTGCCGCGCCTGCTGTTGCACGATAAGCGTCGCACCATCGGGCTGCGTGTGCCGGACCACGCCATCACCCTGGCCTTGCTGGCCGAGTTGGGCGAGCCACTGATGAGCGTAAGCCTGATCCTGCCGGGCGACAGCGAGCCGATGACCGACCCTTACGAGATCCGTGAACGGCTGGAGCACCATGTCGACCTGGTGATCGATGGCGGGTTCGGCGACCTCAAGGCGTCGACCATCATCGACCTCTCCGGCGACGAACCGGAACTGATCCGCGAAGGTTGTGGCGACCCCACGCCGTTCCTGGTCAACGCGTGAGCCAGCTGGAAGCGCCTGAGGCGCCGGCCGAACGGGTCGAGGAGCCTCGGCAACTGCAGTTGGCGCTGGTCTATGGTGAAGCCCTGACCGAGCTGCCGCTGGACCTGTACATCCCGCCGGATGCCCTTGAAGTCATCCTCGAAGCTTTCGAAGGCCCGCTGGACCTGTTGCTGTACCTGATCCGCAAGCAGAATATCGATATCCTCGACATCCCTGTGGCCGAGATCACCCGGCAGTACATGGGCTATGTGGAGCTGATGAAAAGCGTACGCCTTGAGCTGGCCGCCGAATACCTGGTGATGGCTGCCATGCTGGCCGAGATCAAGTCACGCATGCTGCTGCCGCGTTCCGCCGACGTCGAGGAGGAGGAGGGTGACCCACGCGCCGAACTGATCCGCCGCCTGCAGGCGTACGAGCGCTTCAAGGCTGCCGCCGAGGGCATCGACGAATTGCCACGGGTCGGGCGCGAGGTGGTGGTGCCGCGCCTGGAAGCGCCGCAGGCCAAGGTACGCAAGCTGTTGCCTCAGGTCAGCCTGGAAGAGCTGCTGATGTCCATGGCCGAGGTGATGCGCCGCAACGACCTGTTCGAAAGCCATCAGATCACCCGTGAGACCTTGTCCACCCGCGAGCGCATGAGCCAGGTGCTGGAGCGTCTCAAGGGCGGTGCCTTTGTGCCGTTCATCGCGCTGTTCGCTGCCGAGGAGGGCAAGCTGGGCGTGGTGGTGACCTTCATGGCCATTCTCGAGCTGGTGAAGGAATCGCTGATCGAACTTGTGCAGAATGAACCTTTCGCCGCCATTCACGTGCGGCTTCGCCCAGCGCCAGTTGAAGAACCCGATGAACCTGAATGAACCCCGCGACCTGGCGTCGCTGATCGAAGCCTTCTTGCTCGCTTCGGGCAAGCCGCAATCCCTGGAGCACCTGTACGAGCTGTTCGAGGAGGCCGAGCGCCCTGAGCCCAAGGTGTTCAAGCGGGCCCTGGAGGTGCTGGGCAAGTCGTGCGATGGGCGTGCGTTCGAGCTCAAGGAGGTGGCCAGCGGCTATCGCCTGCAGATTCGCGAGGATTATGCCCCTTGGGTCGGGCGCCTGTGGGAAGAGCGCCCGCAGCGCTATTCGCGTGCGCTGCTTGAGACATTGGCCCTGATTGCCTACCGCCAGCCGATCACCCGGGGTGAAATCGAGGATGTGCGGGGCGTTGCGGTGAACAGCAATATCATCAAGACCATGATGGAGCGCGAGTGGATTCGCGTGGTCGGCTACCGCGAAGTGCCCGGGCGGCCGGCGATGTTCGCCACCACCAAGGCGTTTCTCGACCATTTCAACCTCAAGAGCCTTGAGGACCTGCCGGCCTTGGCCGAGCTGCGCGAAATGGAACCAGAGCCGCAACTTGATCCGGATGATGCGCCGGTGCCTGCGCACCTGCAGGCGTTGGCGGATGCCAGCCTTGGGGAAGAGGAGGTTGGTGAGCCGAGAGAGGAGACCAGCTTCCGTAGCCTGTTGGTGGAACTGGATGCCATGGAAGACGGTTTGAAAACCGATTTTGATGATCTACGGGGAGAAGAGCCTGAGCCTCCGGTGGAGGAGGAGATCAAGGCACAGCCCTGATTGATCTGTTGCCTGTGCTGGCCTCTTCGCCGGCAAGCCCGCTCCCACAGTGGTATCACAGGTTCCGAAGGTTGCGCGTACCTGTAGGGGCGGGCCTGCCCGCGAAGAGGCCAGCACAAAGCCCACTGGGCAGAAAATCATGCCCATCCCCACAAAACCCTCTACCCTGCAGTGCGTTCCCCTGATGAACCGCGTATGATGCGCGGCCTTTTGGCGCGTTCGTCGCCAGAAACCTGTTTTCATTCCTACACCGGGAGGTGCCCAGATGAGTGAGCAAGACCTGAAAGAAACCGAAATCACCCCGCCATCCGGCGAAAAGCTGCAGAAAGTGCTGGCGCGCATTGGCGTGGGCTCGCGGCGTGATGTCGAGGCCTGGATCAGCCAGGGTCGCATCAAGGTCAACGGCGTCGAGGCCACCCTTGGCCAGCGCGTAGACCTGCACGACGCCATCGCCGTGGACGGCAAGCTGATCAAGCGCGAGGAGGCCGCCGAGGCCACTCGCCGGGTGATCATGTACAACAAGCCCGACGGCGAAATCTGCACCCGTGACGACCCGGAAGGCCGTCCGACCGTGTTCGACCGCTTGCCACGGCCAAAAGAAGGCCGCTGGATCAACATCGGCCGCCTCGACATCAACACCACTGGCTTGCTGCTGTTCACCACCGACGGTGAGCTGGCCAACCGCCTGATGCACCCGTCCTACGAGATGGACCGTGAGTACGCGGTACGTGTGCGTGGTGAAGTCGACGACGAGATGATCGAGCGCCTGAAAGCCGGCGTAATGCTGGAAGACGGCCCGGCCAAGTTCACCGATATCCAGAAGGCACCGGGTGGCGAAGGCTTCAACCACTGGTACCACTGCGTGGTGATGGAAGGTCGTAACCGTGAGGTGCGTCGCCTGTGGGAATCCCAGGGCATGGTGGTCAGCCGCCTGAAGCGTGTGCGTTTCGGCCCGGTGTTCCTCAACTCCGACCTGCCGATGGGCCGCTGGCGCGAAATGACCCAGGGCGAAATCGACATCCTCGCCGCCGAAGTCGGCCTGCAGCCGGTCGCGCTGCCAGCCATGAAGCTCAAGGCCAAGGACAAGATGGAGCGCCTGCAGCGCAAGTCGACCCGCCCGCTGGGCCGTGGCGAGCGCGTGCGCAACCTGCGCCCGGCCCACGAGGGTGCCGCTACCGGCGAACGCCCGGCGCGTCAGCCGCGTGAGGAAGCGCCGCGTAAACCCACCCGTGGCAGCACGGTGGCTGAGCGCCCGAGCGAGATGCGCAAGCGTCCGGGCAAGCCTGATGGTGACAAGCCGGCAGGCCGTGGTCGCGGCAAGCCGCGTGGCTGATAAGCCAGCGTGGTAATCAAGGAACCAGCCTTCGGGCTGGTTTTTTTATGCCTGCGGGAATGCGCGCCAAGCGGCCCAAGATATTGAGCAGAAAGAATTTTTCGGACGACTGGCAAGTTCTTGAGCCGCCCTGTAAAGAAAACTGTACGAATATGGCCGTTTTCAGTCCGCATTTCAGATCATGCCCGATCGTGTAAACAAACCTTGCCGGCGCTCCTGTGCCAAAGCCGTCACCATGGCGCCAGCCACCCTTGCCCAAACCCCCGTCCCCACGGTGTTATAGCAGCCATTGCCTTGTGCAGAAGCCCGCCCATAGAGCCGGGCTGACAAAACAACAAATGGAGGCGCCATGTACGCCGATCACTTCGCCTTTGAAGGCCTAAACCACAGGAACGCTGCGTTTTTTCCCGAGGAAACGATGCAACGCGTTGACGCCTGCGCGTTTGCAGGGGTATACAGTGCGCCGCGTTTTACCTGTGACCCTCTTGCGTACCGCGCACTCTTGATCACGCCTGGTTGACCCGCTCCGGCGGCACCTGAGGTCAAGAAACCCAAGGTAACCACCTTGCCCATTCCGCTGCGCCACGAGCGCGGTGGGTCCGATTCCGTCACAGATAAAAACAATGCAGGTGACTTCGTTCATGAGTGGACAAAACATGCATTCAGGCGAGCTAAAGCGGGGCCTGAAGAACCGCCACATCCAGTTGATCGCCCTCGGCGGTGCGATTGGTACAGGCCTGTTCCTCGGCTCGGCTGGCGTGATGAAATCCGCCGGCCCTTCGATGATTCTTGGCTACGCCATCTGCGGCTTCATCGCCTTCATGATCATGCGCCAGCTGGGTGAAATGATCGTCGAAGAGCCGGTGGCCGGCTCGTTCAGCCATTTCGCCCACACCTACTGGGGTGGTTTCGCCGGCTTCCTGTCGGGCTGGAACTGCTGGGTGCTGTATATCCTGGTGGGTATGTCGGAGCTTTCGGCGGTCGGCAAGTATGTCCACTACTGGTGGCCGGAGATCCCCACCTGGGTCACGGCGGCAGCATTCTTCGTGCTGATCAACGCCATCAACCTGATGAACGTGAAGTTCTTCGGTGAAACCGAATTCTGGTTCGCCATCATCAAGGTGGTGGCCATCGTCAGCATGATCGGCCTGGGTGCCTACCTGCTGACCAGCGGCAGCGGCGGCCCTGAAGCCACCGTGGCCAACCTGTGGTCACACGGCGGTTTCTTCCCCAACGGCGTCAGCGGGCTGGTAATGGCCTTGGCTTTCATCATGTTTTCCTTTGGTGGCCTGGAAATGCTCGGCTTCACTGCCGCCGAGGCCGACAAGCCAAAGACCGTGATCCCCAAAGCGATCAACCAGGTCATCTACCGTATCCTGATCTTCTATGTCGGTGCCCTGGTGGTGCTGCTGTCGCTGACCCCGTGGGACAACCTGGTCGCCAGCATCGACGCCTCGGGTGGCAGCTATGGCAGCAGCCCGTTCGTGCAAGTGTTCTCGCTGCTGGGCAGTGACGTGGCTGCCCACCTGCTGAACTTCGTGGTGCTGACTGCGGCGCTGTCGGTGTATAACAGCGGCACCTACTGCAACGCCCGCATGCTGCTGGGTATGGCCGAGCAGGGTGATGCCCCGGCGTCGCTGGCCAAGGTCGACAAGCGGGGCGTGCCAGTGCGTTCGATCCTGGTGTCGGCTGCCGTGACCTTGGTCGCCGTGCTGCTGAACTACCTGATGCCGCAAGACGCTCTGGAGCTGCTGATGTCGCTGGTCGTGGCCACCCTGGTGATCAACTGGGCGATGATCAGCTACTCGCACCTGAAGTTCCGTCAGCACCTCGACCGTACCGGCCAGAAGCCGCTGTTCAAGGCACTGTGGTACCCGTACGGCAACTATGTGGTGCTGGCCTTCGTGGTGCTGATTCTGGGCATCATGCTGATGATCCCGGGCATCCAGGTGTCGGTGTATGCGATCCCGGTGTGGCTGCTTGCGATGTTCGTGGTGTACGTGGTCAAGTCGCGGCGCCAGGTGAATGCGGGCGGTGCTGTTGAGACTGTGGCCAAGTAAGGCGCCATAGGCGGTATGCGAAAACCCGGAGTCAGGTGACTGGCTTCGGGTTTTTTGTTGCCTGTGCCGGCCTCTTCGCGGGTAAACCCGCTCCTACAGGTACAGCGTTGCCCTCAGGTCAGGTGATCCCGGCAAAAATCAGATCTGCTCCAGCAACCACCCCCTGAATGCCCGCAGCGACGGCAGTGCCTCATTCCTCGGCGGGTAGATCAGGTAATAACTACGCTGGCTGGCAAACGCCACACCTGGGCTGTACAGCTCACCCTTGGCCAGTTCTTCCTCCACCAATATGCGCGGCACCAGCCCGATCCCGATCCCGGCACGTACCGCCTGGATCAGGTGCGAGGTCAGCTCGAAGCTCGGCCCCAGCCGCATCGCCCGGTGCGGCAGGCCATGATGGGAAAACCACTCGCCCCACGCATGCGGGTTGTTGGCCACATTCAGCAGCACCTCTTCACTGATCCGCGCCGGGCTCCAGCCTTGGCTGCCGACGCCGGCCTCCGGCGGCAAGATCACCACCAGCTCCTCGGCATGCAGGCGATGGCAGACAAGCCCCGGCAAGTCGTGGCTGGCCACGCCGATGGCGGCATCGATTTCGCTGGTGTCGAAGTTGATGGTTTCAATGCGTGAATGAATGTGCACCAGCATGCCTGGGTGAGCGCTGTAGAACGCATGCAGCCTCGGCAACAGCCATTTCGAGCCGAAGGTTGGCAGAGTAGCCAGGCGCAAGGTGCCTACCCCCGATTGATAGGCCAGTGCCTGCAAGGTGGCGCTGCGGATGCGCCCCAGTGCCTCGCTGAGCTCGCGCTGGTACAGGCGGCCGACATCGGTCAGCTGCACCTGGCGCCCCTCGCGGCGGAATAGGGTCAGGCCCAACTGCTGCTCCAGGGCCTGTACCTGGCGGCTGACCGCGCTTTGGGTCAGCGACAGTTCGGCGGCGGCGCGGGTGTAGCTTTCATGCCGGGCGGCGGCCTCGAAGGCCAGCAGCAGTGACATGGATGGGGTCAGGTGGCGGTAATTCATTCATAAAAGTCATTGATAGCGGCAGGATTATCCGTTTGCCCCTGAGGCGAAACTACAGGAACATTGGCCTATACGTCATCCCTGCATGCCTCAACCCATGCTGGGGCGACAGGGATCCCGTGATTTAGCCAATATCAAGAGGCCATCCTTCGATGATCGCCCAGCTGTCCACCGTTGCACCGAGCGCCAATTACCCCGAATTCCTCGAAGCCCTGCGCAACAGCGGCTTCCGTGGCCAGATCAGTGCCGACTACGCAACCCGCACGGTACTGGCCACCGACAACTCGATCTACCAGCGCTTGCCGCAGGCGGCGGTGTTCCCGCTGGATGCCGATGATGTGGCGCGGGTCGCCACGCTGATGGGCGAACCGCGCTTCCAGCAGGTCAGGCTGACCCCCCGCGGTGGTGGCACCGGCACCAACGGCCAGTCGCTGACCGACGGTATCGTCGTCGACCTGTCGCGGCACATGAACAAGATCCTCGAAATCAACGTGGAAGAGCGCTGGGTGCGGGTACAGGCCGGTACGGTCAAGGACCAGCTCAATGCTGCGCTCAAGCCGCACGGGCTGTTCTTCGCCCCTGAGCTGTCCACCTCCAACCGCGCCACGGTCGGCGGCATGATCAACACGGATGCCAGTGGCCAGGGCAGTTGCACCTACGGCAAAACCCGCGACCACGTGCTGGAGCTGCACAGCGTGCTGCTCGGTGGCGAACGCCTGCACAGTCTGCCGATCGACGATGCTGCGCTGGAGCAGGCCTGCGCCGCGCCGGGCCGGGTCGGCGAGGTGTACCGCATGGCCCGGGAAATTCAGGAAACCCAGGCCGAACTGATTGAAACCACCTTCCCCAAGCTCAACCGTTGCCTGACCGGCTACGACCTGGCTCACCTGCGCGACGAGCAGGGCCGTTTCAACCTCAACAGCGTGCTGTGCGGCGCCGAGGGCTCACTGGGCTACGTGGTCGAAGCCAAGCTCAACGTGCTGCCGATTCCCAAGTATGCGGTGCTGGTCAACGTACGCTACACCAGCTTCATGGATGCGCTGCGTGATGCCAATGCGCTGATGGCGCACAAGCCGCTGTCGATCGAGACGGTCGACTCCAAGGTGCTGATGCTGGCGATGAAAGACATCGTCTGGCACAGCGTTGCCGAGTACTTCCCGGCGGACCCCGAGCGCCCCACGCTGGGCATCAACCTGGTGGAGTTCTGCGGCGACGAGCCGGCCGAGGTCAACGCCAAGGTGCAGGCGTTCATCCAGCACCTGCAAAGCGACACCAGCGTCGAGCGCCTGGGCCACACCTTGGCCGAAGGCGCCGAGGCAGTCACCCGCGTCTATACCATGCGCAAGCGTTCGGTGGGCCTGCTGGGCAACGTCGAAGGCGAAGTGCGCCCGCAGCCGTTCGTGGAGGACACCGCAGTACCACCAGAGCAGTTGGCCGACTACATCGCCGACTTCCGCGCACTGCTCGACGGCTACGGCCTGGCCTACGGCATGTTTGGCCACGTCGATGCCGGCGTGCTGCACGTGCGCCCGGCACTGGACATGAAGGACCCGGCGCAGGCCGCACTGGTCAAGCCGATTTCCGATGCAGTTGCCGCGCTGACCAAACGCTATGGCGGGTTGCTGTGGGGTGAGCACGGCAAAGGCTTGCGCTCGGAATACGTGCCCGAGTACTTCGGCGAGCTGTACCCGGCGTTGCAGCGTCTGAAGGGCGCCTTTGACCCCCACAACCAGCTCAACCCGGGCAAGATCTGCACACCACTGGGCAGCGCCGAGGGGCTGACCCCGGTCGATGGCGTGACCCTGCGCGGCGACCTTGACCGTACCATTGACGAGCGCGTATGGCAGGACTTCCCCAGCGCCGTGCACTGCAACGGCAATGGCGCCTGTTACAACTATGACCCCAACGACGCCATGTGCCCGTCGTGGAAAGCTACCCGCGAACGCCAGCATTCGCCCAAGGGCCGCGCCTCGCTGATGCGCGAGTGGTTGCGCCTGCAGGGCGAGGCGAACATCGATGTGCTGGCTGCGGCGCGCAACAAGGTGTCGTGGCTCAAGGGCCTGCCGGCGCGTCTGCGCAACAACCGCGCGCGCAGCCAAGGCCAGGAAGACTTCTCCCATGAAGTGTACGACGCCATGGCCGGCTGCCTGGCGTGCAAGTCGTGCGCCGGGCAGTGCCCGATCAAGGTCAATGTGCCGGATTTCCGCTCGCGCTTCCTCGAGCTGTACCACGGTCGCTACCAGCGCCCGCTGCGTGACTACCTGATCGGCTCGCTCGAGTTCACCATTCCCTACCTGGCGCACGCGCCGGGGCTGTACAACGCGGTGATGGGCTCGAAGTGGGTGAGCCAGCTGCTGGCCGACAAGGTGGGCATGGTCGACAGCCCGCTGATCAGCCGCTTCAACTTCCAGGCTACCCTGACCCGTTGCCGCGTCGGCGTGGCCACGGTGCCGGCCCTGCGCGAGCTGACCCCGGCCCAGCGCGAGCGCAGCATCGTGCTGGTGCAGGACGCCTTCACCCGCTACTTCGAAACGCCGCTGCTGTCGGCCTTCATCGACCTTGCCCACCGCCTGGGCCACCGGGTATTCCTGGCGCCGTACAGCGCCAACGGCAAGCCGTTGCACGTACAGGGTTTCCTTGGCGCATTTGCCAAGGCAGCGATCCGCAACGCCACGCAGCTCAGGGCCCTGGCCGATTGCGGTGTGCCGCTGGTGGGGTTGGACCCAGCGATGACGCTTGTGTATCGCCAGGAGTACCAGAAGGTGCCAGGCCTGGAGGGTTGCCCGCAGGTGCTGCTGCCGCAGGAATGGTTGATGGATGTGCTGCCCGAGCAGGCGCCTACCGCACCGGGCAGCTTCCGCCTGATGGCGCACTGCACCGAGAAGACCAACGTGCCGGCCAGCACCCGGCAGTGGGAGCAGGTGTTCGCCCGTCTGGGGCTGAAGCTGGTGACCGAGGCCACGGGTTGCTGCGGTATGTCCGGTACCTATGGGCATGAAGCCCGCAACCAGGAAACCTCGCGGACCATATTCGAGCAGAGCTGGGCGACCAAGCTGGACAAGGAAGGGGAGCCGCTGGCGACCGGTTACTCGTGCCGTAGCCAGGTCAAGCGCATGACCGAGCGGAAGATGCGTCACCCGCTTGAGGTGGTGTTGCAGTACGCTCAGCGCTAAGGTTCAGGGCCTTTGGGGGCTGCTTTGCAGCCCTTCGCGGGTAAACCCGCTCCTACGGGGGAGCGTGCAAGCCAGGCTGGCGCGTCAACCCTGCAGGCCCAGGGTTACCCGCGAAGAGGCCGGCACCGGCTTTCAGGCTTCTGTTGTACGGTCCCTGTCCCGACGCCCCTGGCGGTACAAATAGAGGCTCAATACCAACCCACACGCTGCCGCAGCCGCCGCGAACAGAAACATCGAAGCAAAGCCGAAGCCCGCCGCCACCGCACCGACCAAGGGCCCAGTGACCCCCAGTGACAGGTCAATGAACAGCGAATACGCCCCCACCGCCGCCCCGCGGTTAGCTGCCGACACTTGGTTTACTGCCTCCACACCCAATGCCGGAAACACCAGCGAGAAACCAAAACCGCTCAATGCAGCCCCCGCCAAGGCCAGTTCGGCGTTGGGTGCCAGCCACAGCATCAACAGCCCGAGCGTTTCCACCGACAGGCAGGCGATCGCCACCCTGAATCCCCCGATGCGATTGATCAGGTTGCCAAAGAGCAGCCGTGCACTGATGAAACTGGCGCCGAACAGGCTAAGGGTCAGCGCCGCATTGGCCCACCCTCGGCTTGCATAGTAAAGGGTGATGAAGGTGGCGATGGTGCCAAAGCCGATCGAACCCAGGGCAAGCCCCGAGCCATGCGGGAATACCTTGCCCAGCACCCGCAGGAACGGCAGGCGTACACCAATGACGATGGGTGCGGCTTGCTTGGGCCAGGCCAGCAGCAAACCGAGTACGCACAGCAGGATGATGCCCACACCCATGCTCCACAGCCCGAGACCCTTGACCATCAGTACGCCCAGTGGGGCGCCGATGGCCAGCGCACCATAGCTGGCGATGCCGTTCCAGGAGATGACCTTGGCCGTGTTTGCAGCACCCACCCGGCCAATGCCCCAGCCGATCGCACCCGAGCCCACCAGGCTTTCTGCGCTACCCAGCACCAGGCGGCCGACCAGCAGGCAAGCCAGGCTCAGCCAGGGCAGGTGAGTGAGGAAGGCGCAGGCCAGCATGAATACCCCGCTAAGCCCGCAACCGGCCAGGCCGTACATGACCGCCTTCTTGCTGCCGTGGTTGTCGATGATACGGCTGGCGCCAGGGCGGCTGAGCAACGTCGCGAGGTACTGCACGCTGATAGCCAGGCCGGCGACCACGGCACTGAAACCCAGGTCGTTGTGCACATAGCCGGGCAAAACGGCCAGGGGGATGCCGATGTTCAGGTAGCCGATGAAGGTGAACAGGACGATGGAGACGACTTGCCCAGTGACGGCAAGGGACGTGGGACTGCGTGCTGGCATTGGGGATCCGTTGCTGCGGTAAGGATGGCGGTGTGTGCCGCCATCTTAACCACAGCAAGGGTATTTGCGGGCGAAGCTGTCAGCCTGTAGTCAGTTGGTGTAATCGAGCATCCAGGTCACACTGAACTCGGCTTGCGGGTAATCCAGCCGCAAGCGCGGCAGGACGAAGCCGCCACAGGAGCGACAGGAGTCGAGCATTGTGAAGACATCGATACGCTCGACCTCGGTGTGGCGGTGAAGCAGTCTGCGGTTCAGCGCGCTGGCGATGTGTCGTTCGGCATCGAGATGTCGCTTATGGACGCGCGTCCACAGGAAATCTGCGCGCCGCAGGATTGGCAGCTCGGTAAACCGCGGGTCTGGCGGGAAAGACTGGTTAACCTGACGTGCATCGACATATTCCACTGCCGGTGTGAGGCGGGGCGTCGGGGTGATATCCAATGCGCGGCGGCCAGGGCTGCCTGACAGGGCGAAGAACACCACGCGGCTATGGTCCTTCAGCGTGACGCTGGCAAAGGCCAGGTTGACTGGGTAGAGGTGCTGACGCAAGGCAGCCATCGCGTTGTCGTCGAGCGACTGTGCACCTGCTGCCGGTGTGTAAGGGGTAGTGGCGCCGCGCGCAGGTAGCAGATCGTCCAGTACGCCAAGGATGTGTTGGCGGTCTGCGGCGCTGGTGCTGTGGAACTGCCTCCAGATCGGGATTATCTCCCGGTTCAACGCTGCAATGCCGCGACTGGCGGGGCCCGCCAAAGCGTCCTGGGCCGTGCTCTGCGTGAGGATGTTGCGCGCGTATGCCGGGAGCAGGCGCGACTCCATGGCTTCGATGAACTGCAGGTAGGGCGAGGGGCGGCGGGGCTGCCATGTTCGCCCTTGTTCTATCCAGTCGCGCAGCAATCTGGCCACGTTATCGATATCGCGCTGCAGGTTGGGACGCTCGGCGACGATGCGGTAGGTTTCGCTGATTTCCAGGTACCGTTCGATGGCCTCGTGGTCGGTGATTCTCTCGAACTTGCGACGCAGCCCTCTGGGCGGATGTGGCAGCGAAGCTGGCAGGGCCGGGGCATCCAGCAGCCTTGTCTGCCACGCCCAGGGCTGATGGGGGGCGCCATAGAATACCCCCAGATCGGCCTCGACGATCAACCACTGCTCACCGCGCCAGTCGATCAATGCGCCGCGCAGGGTGCGGCGGTCGGGGATGGTCCGCGCCAGCCCGCCCAGGCGCACGGGAGGGCAGTAGTCGGTAATCTGCCTGACTTGCTCGATCGGCATGTCCGCAGGCAAGCCAAAGCGTAGTTCAGGCGATGGGTCGACCACGATGCGCCTGTGGTACACGGGAGGCGAGATGACGCCAAGGCGTAACTGGTTTTCTTCGGCGGGCAAGGGCTTCAATCGCTTGGGGTTATTAGGGGCGTGTACGACGACCTTGCCCTCGCGCACCATGACCTGCGCCCAGATGTCGAAGCGCGTGTGCTGGGGGCGGTAACGAATCGGTACCGGCTCGATTCGCACGGTTTGGAAGGCGTGACTGACCTGTTGTCCGAATGCGGGTGTGCCGGCGTCATTGGGCAAAGGCGAGAAGCTCAGGGCCATTCGCGCTTCGCCGCCGGGGTAAGGCGGCGGCACCATGGTGGGCGGCTGGCCGAGTAGCGGCTCATGCGCAACCCGACGTAGCAGCCCCGAGGTGTTCGGTGTTTGAAGGCGATAGGCGGCGCCATGAATGATTGCATCGACCGTGGCATTGTCGCGGGGGATCAGTGTGGCTGTCTCGGGCAGCTCGCGTGGCACCGGACCATGGCTGCCGGGTATCTGGTCAAGTAGTACGGCATCGGGCGTCTGGCCCGGGAGTACCCTTCGCTGCGTCATGAGTTCCCGGGATTCGGGGGCGACCATCGTCAGTTCGGGCGCGCTGCGCCAGCGCTTGGGCGGGGTAATGCGCTCGCTGAAGTCGGGCGTGATGGGGATGCTGCTCCAGCGTCGGGCGGCACGCGCGGCGTTCAGGCGTGCGGTGTTGGCGCTTTGGCCCAGCACGCCGGGAAGCTTGGCCAATGGTTTGAAGGCCCGTCCACCGAGCGTGACTGCCGCGCCTTTCAGCGCGGCGATGTCCAGGACGCAAGCCAGGGCATCGCTGCCATCCTCTGGGTTCAGGCAACTCAAGCCCGGTATCAGGTTGGAAAACAACCGTTGCAAGTAGCGCCCAGTGCTCACGGACTGGCGCCTGGCCAGGAATTGTTCATGCGGGGTAGCGCCTTTGCCCAGTGCATGCAAAGCATCCCGATTGCCCAAGGCGATATCGCTGGCGTAATGCCTGGCCAGTGAGTCGAGGCGATCTTGCGTGGGGGCGATGAGCACGGGTCGCAAGGCAGGAAAGTCAGCAGCGATCCACGGCAGTCGTGATTGGTTGTATTCGCTGTAGAGCAGCGTCAATTGCTCGGCCAGGCGCGTCGGCGCTGTGTGGGTAACGAAGTGGGCTTGCCAGTGCAGCCGTTCGGGGAACAGCTCGTAAAGCCAATCGCCCTCTGTGCCGGGGGCATGTACGACGAAACCCTGGGTCGCCGTCTGCATGTGCCAGTCCGCTCTGGGGCTGGAGCCGTACTCAGGTCGGTTATCAGGGCCCACGTAGATCGGCCAGGTCACGGCATAGGCGGTCCAGTGGCCATCACGCAGGCGGTCCTTGATATCTTCCGGCAGGTGGCTCAAGCAGCGGTGCAGGATAGCTTGATAGACGTTGATGGCACGCTGTTCCCAAGCGCCGAAGGCCACTTCATACCAGGCGGTCACGTCCGGCAAGCGGGGATTGCCTCGGTAGCCTGCGCCATGGTCAAGGTACATCAGCAGGTGCACCTGGCCATCCGCATTGCGCGACTCTGGCGCTATCCGGCTCTGGAGCAACTGACGACGCGCCTCCTCGAAGCGGTCCGGGAGATCATTGAGGCTTTCAACGTCCCTGACCGCCAGGTAGCGATGCAACGCCAATTGCCATTGCTGGTGCGACCAGGGCGGGGGGAGTTCGAATGATCCGCGCAAGGGGGCCCACACCGCCAGCGTCTGGCGCAGTGCTTCTTCGGGAACGGGGTCATTCTCTTGCAGGGCCTGGCGCATGACCTCTTCTGCGTTGTCGAAGGTCATCGGTTGCTGGCGGGCGCTGAGTATCAGGGCTCCCTGACGGACGCTGGCCCAGCGCAGGTCGGGCTCGAAGCTGAAATCGGCCGGGTAGCCACTGAGCAGTAGTTCGGGCGCGAAGCGGCGCATCAGCAGCTCACCGGCCAGTTGCGCAATCGCCGGGGTGCAGGCGAGACGGATTTGCACACTGTTGATCAGGTCAAGGCGGATTTCCTCAACGGGGAGCGTGGCATTGTCCGGGCTGAACAGATCGAAAGCCATGATCAGCCCCGGCTGGCGGTCATCGGGTGGGTACAACACGTCGATCAAGGTTTGTTCGGCCAAGGCCAAGTGATCGGAGCTGGCATCCCATTCTGCCGAGGCGGCCAGTTCGCCGGCCCATCGGCTGAACATGGACGAATGCAGCAGGGCGTCGAGCGCTTGAGCCGCTGGCGCATTCAAGGCCGGGCCTGGGAGAAACGCCTTTCCATTTTGATCAGGGGTTATGCCTGCCTCCCGTTCGCGGGCAGTGGGCGGGCGGTAACGCCTGCCTTGTGCATAGACTGTCGCACCGAGGGCGTTGAACAGGTGTACGGCAAGGTGAACACCGGCTGGAGGCTTCAGCAGGTGTCTGGCCAGTGTGGGCAGGTCCAGGTAGTTGTCCAGCACCAGTGGACGGGAGGCCGATCGAGGGGGTTGGGGGGTAGTTGGCAAACTGGGGTACAGCAGCAAGGCGGCCGCTACGAAGCAGTCACGCTGGGTCAGGCATACCCGGCGAGCCCAGAGTGCCTGGGCAAGGCTGCAACTGGCATAGGGCCATGGGTAGGGCAGGCCTTCGTTCAACCCGGCGATCAGTGAGGCATCGGTTGCCGTGATCACGATATGGGCCAGTTTTGCCTGCAAGGTCGCCACCAGGTTCGCCTCTACTTGGCTGTCGGCGGGGCGTCGCAGGGTGCGGTTGAAGTGCTCACGCGCCGGTTCACTGGCGAAAGCTGCGGTCAGTTGTTGGCGCAGGTCATGATCGCTCAGGTCGACGGGGAACAGGTCCGTGAAGCCCAGGGCCTGGTTGAAATGTTCGCGCAGCGATGTGGCCAGGTCCATTGGACCGGACAGGTCGCTGTGCAGGCGCACGCTCTCGGCGTCCAGCGTGTCTATCCGGGCGAGTAGGTCGGCGGCGTCAGTGATGGATGACATGGCTCTGCCTCTTTGCGGTTGGAGGCACGAGTCTGTGTGGGGGAGGGGCGGGGTAGGTGGTAGTGGGTTGTTACAACGTTGATTTTAGACGGTGTGAAAACGTGATGACGGGGGTAGCCCGCAGGTCAGCCGTTTTCACACAATCGGGGATGCGCAGTTATTCCTGGTCAGCGCTGGATTGATCGTCACCATCCTGCTCGGCGGCAGCTGCCGGTTCGGCGTGAACGGTCACGGATGGCTCTTCTGGGTTCAGGCTTGGGAAGGGAAGATTCGGGATTTCATGCATCTCGTCGTTCCTCGCAAGTGTGAGTGAAAAGTCTGCGCCAGGCGCGTTTGTAGCTTCAAAAAGCTGGGGCAGGATACACAAGTCTGGATGACAGTTTGGTTTTTTTCCCGGTCGTTTGTCGGTTTTGCGGGCGAACAGCGCACATATGCCCCATGAAAAAAGGGGCCTCTGGCCCCTTCTTTCTGGTGTTTACTTCCGGCCTTCAGCCGTTTCCGCCACTTTGTCAGTGCGTGCGCACATGATGAAGTCGTTGCGGTGCAGGCCTTTGATCGAGTGGCTCCACCAGGTCACGGTGACCTTGCCCCATTCAGTCAGCAGCCCTGGGTGGTGGCCTTCGGCTTCGGCGATTTCGCCCACGGCATTGGTGAACGCAAGGGCGTGCTTGAAGTTCTTGAACAGGAACACGCGCTCCAGCTCCATGTGGCCGTCACGTACTTCGATGTTCCAGTCCGGGATTTCGCGGATCAGCTCGGCCAGCTCTTCGTCGGTGACCTTCGGTGCATCGGCGCGGCAGGCTTCGCAATGGGCTTGGTTCAAGGCATTCATGAGGTGTTTTCCGGTTCGAGTTGTTATCGGCAAGATCGCTCAGGCAGCGACCTTGGGTGGAAACTTCGGTGCGTGCAGACCCAGCTGCATGGCTTTGTGGACCATACCCATGATGTCCTCGTGGGCCAGGTCGAACAGGCGCTTCATGTTCGGCAGCACGAAATACACCGGTTGCAGAATGTCGATGCGGTAGGGCGTACGCATGGCCTCGATCGGGTCGAAGGCCTGGTGCTCGGGCTCGTCAGACAGACTGTAGACGGTCTCTTTCGGCGACGAGAGGATGCCGCCGCCATAGATTTTGCGGCCTTGCGCGGTTTCCATCAGGCCAAACTCGATGGTCATCCAGTACAGGCGCGCCAGGTACACGCGTTGTTCCTTGGTCGCGGCGAGGCCGAGCTTGCCGTAGGTGTGAGTGAACTCGGCGAACCAGGGATTGGTCAGCAGCGGGCAGTGGCCGAAGATTTCGTGGAAGATATCCGGCTCTTGCAGGTAGTCCAGCTCTTCCGGGGTGCGGATGAAGGTGGCAACCGGAAAGCGCTTGCTGGCCAGCAATTCGAAGAAGGTCTGGAAGGGGATCAGCGCCGGAACCCGGGCAACCTGCCAGCCGGTGGTGGCACCCAGCACCTTGTTGATCTCGCCCAGTTGCGGAATGCGGTCATGCGGCAATTTCAGCTGGTCGATGCCGTCCAGGTACTCTTGGCACGCACGGCCTTCGATCACTTTCAGCTGGCGGGTGATCAAGGTGTTCCAAACCGCATGCTCTTGCTGCGGGTAATCGATAAAACCATGCGCATCGGGCTCGCGTGCCACGTATTGCGTCTGTTTCATGAGGCTCTCCTGGTGAGGGCTTTTCTTGTTATGTACAGGACATGCCTAAAGGAATATCCCTTCGCCAGCGGTTTTGCACGGGGGCGGGGCTCGGCCGCGGAGGGGGCCGATGCGGCTTTTCGTAACGATAATTTTACAAAACGCGGCAAGTGTCGGAAAATTCGAGGCATCTGGCTGGCGTAAACGCAGTTTTTGTCAGCTTATCTTTACGACTTTTCTGCGCGGTGTTGAAAAACATCAGCGCTTCGAGAGCCCTCATGCGTATCAAAGTCCATTGCCAGAACCGCATTGGCATCCTGCGCGACATCCTCAACCTGCTGGTGGAGTACGGCATCAACGTGCTGCGCGGTGAGGTCGGCGGTGATCATGGCAACGCCATCTACCTGCACTGCCCGAACCTGATCAACCTGCAATTTCAGGCCCTGCGGCCGAAGTTCGAGGCGATCGCCGGGGTATTCGGCGTAAAGCGTGTGGGCCTGATGCCCAGCGAACGCCGGCACATGGAGCTGAATGCGTTGCTGGGGGCGCTGGATTTTCCGGTGTTGTCGATCGACATGGGCGGCAGCATCGTTGCCGCCAACCGTGCAGCCGCGCAGTTGCTTGGCGTGCGGGTTGATGAGGTGCCGGGCATGCCGCTGGCGCGCTACGTGGAAGACTTCGATCTACCAGAGCTGGTGCGGGCCAACAAGTCGCGCATCAACGGCTTGCGCATCAAAGTCAAAGGCGATGTGTTCCTGGCCGATATCGCACCGCTGCAGTCCGAGCACGATGACAGCGAGGCGCTGGCCGGCGCGGTGCTTACCCTGCACCGCGCCGACCGGATCGGCGAGCGTATCTACAATGTGCGCAAGCAAGAGCTGCGTGGCTTCGACAGCATCTTCCAGAGCTCGCGGGTGATGGCTGCCGTGGTGCGTGAAGCGCGGCGCATGGCGCCGCTGGATGCACCGTTGTTGATCGAGGGCGAAACCGGTACCGGCAAGGAGTTGCTGGCGCGTGCCTGCCACCTGGCCAGCCCCCGTGGACAGTCGCCGCTGATGGCGCTCAACTGCGCCGGGTTGCCCGAGTCGATGGCCGAGACCGAGCTGTTCGGTTACGGCCCTGGGGCATTCGAAGGGGCACGGGCCGAAGGCAAGCTGGGGCTGCTGGAGTTGACTGCAGGCGGCACGCTGTTCCTTGACGGGGTAGGGGAGATGAGCCCGCGCTTGCAGGTGAAGC
Source organism: Pseudomonas sp. YQ_6 (assembly GCF_043103245.1). Lineage (NCBI taxonomy): Bacteria > Pseudomonadati > Pseudomonadota > Gammaproteobacteria > Pseudomonadales > Pseudomonadaceae > Pseudomonas > Pseudomonas sp. YQ_6. The sequence goes on along the minus strand of NZ_JBICJR010000005.1, from coordinate 9,788 downwards.
TGCTGCGCTTTCTGCAGGACGGCTGCTTTCGTCGGGTAGGTAGCGATGAAGAGGTCTACCTGGATGTGCGGGTGATTTGTGCAACCCAGGTTGATTTGTCCGAGTTGTGTGCCCGTGGCGAGTTTCGCCAGGACCTGTATCACCGGCTCAATGTACTGTCGCTGCACATTCCGCCTTTGCGCGAATGCATGGATGGTCTGGAGGGGTTGGTGCAGCATTTTCTCGATCAGGCCAGTCGGCAGATTGGCTGCGCCATGCCGCGCCTGGCACCGGCGGCAATGGACAAACTTGGGCAGTATCACTGGCCAGGTAATGTAAGGCAGTTGGAAAACGTTTTGTTCCAGGCGGTTTCGTTATGTGACGGCGGCGTAGTTAAAAGCGAGCATATTCGTTTGCCGGATTATGGCGTGCGGCAACCGTTGGGCGAGTTTTCGCTGGAAGGGGATCTTTCGCAGATAGTAGGGCGCTTTGAAAAGGCGGTGCTGGAAAGTTTGATGGGGGAGTTTCCCAGTAGTCGGGCCTTGGGCAAAAGACTGGGTGTTTCGCATACCACGATTGCCAACAAGTTGAGGGATTATTCGTTGGGCAAGTCGACTGATTAAATGGCTGTAAGTTAATAGCCTGTTAATCAGGTGGTGAATGCTTCGCGGGTGAACCCGCTGGTACCGCGCCACATTCATGGTTTGCGTGGTACCCGTAGGAGCGGGTTCACCCGCGAAGGGGCCCGCAGGGCCCCCAATTCACAAGGTATCAGCCGTTAGAGCAGCCGTTCCCCATCACGCGGTATTCGAGAATGTGCGTTTGGCCCTTGGAGTCCTCGTAGGTCATGCGGGCGGGCACGACTTCGCACACATTAGGCACTTCGCTCATGGAAATGACGCGAGCAATGTCCAGGTGCTGCGAGTAACTGTACTGTTCAACCGGAATCTGCTCGGCATCTTTGGCTTCGCCGGCCATCGCCGCGCCGCAAAGACTGCCAAGTACCAATACCAGTAAAGCTTTCATTTTCTATTTACCTGTCTAAGGTCGTGAGGGGGCACGCGGCGCTTATGGCGCCGCGAGTACAGCGAGTTTTAACTATCGGGATTAGAGGGGGATTAACGCTTGCCTTCGTGGGGGCTGTTACCAGTTGTTAATCGCCTTGCCGTTGCTGGCGAGGTGAATTTTATGGCGGTGGCCGATGCTGAAACAGTGGGTGTTTTGATAAAGTGTTTTGACAGAATCTGTAACAATCCTGTGGCAAACCCCTCATTTTTTCGTCGGCAAGGCTGTAATGCCCGCGCCAGAGCGTTTTGCCGGAACGGGTGTACCAAATTACTACCAACGTCGAATGGCTTTTGTCGCTCTGGTACAGTTACAAACGGTTCCATACAAAAACAACTATTACACCGAGGTAACACAGATGAGTGCGGCTCCACTGTATCCCGTTCGTCCCGAGGTTGCGGCCACTACCCTGACCGACGAGGCCACCTACAAGGCCATGTACCAGCAATCGGTGATCAACCCGGACGGCTTCTGGCGCGAGCAGGCCCAGCGTATCGACTGGATCAAGCCGTTCACCAAGGTCAAACAGACCTCCTTCGACGACCACCATGTCGATATCAAATGGTTCGCCGACGGCACTCTGAACGTTTCCTCCAACTGCCTGGACCGCCACCTTGAAGAGCGCGGTGACCAGTTGGCCATCATCTGGGAAGGTGACGACCCTTCCGAGCACCGCAACATCACTTACCGCGAGTTGCACGAGCAGGTCTGCAAGTTCGCCAACGCCCTGCGTGGCCAGGATGTGCACCGCGGTGACGTGGTCACCATCTATATGCCGATGATCCCCGAAGCGGTGGTCGCCATGCTGGCCTGTGCACGCATTGGTGCGATTCACTCGGTGGTGTTCGGCGGCTTCTCGCCCGAGGCGCTGGCTGGCCGTATCATCGACTGCAAGTCCAAGGTGGTGATCACTGCCGACGAAGGCGTGCGTGGTGGCCGCCGTACCCCGCTCAAGGCCAACGTCGACCTGGCGCTGACCAACCCTGAAACCAGCAGCGTTCAGAAAATCATCGTGTGCAAGCGCACCGGTGGCGACATTGCCTGGCACCAGCACCGCGACATCTGGTACGAAGACCTGATGAAGGTGGCCTCCAGCCACTGTGCACCCAAAGAAATGGGCGCTGAAGAGGCGCTGTTCATCCTTTATACCTCCGGCTCCACCGGCAAGCCGAAGGGCGTGCTGCACACCACAGGCGGTTACCTGGTTTACGCCGCGCTGACCCATGAACGCGTGTTCGATTACCGCCCGGGGGAGGTGTACTGGTGCACCGCGGACGTCGGTTGGGTCACAGGCCACAGCTATATCGTCTACGGCCCGCTGGCCAACGGCGCCACCACCTTGCTGTTCGAAGGCGTGCCCAACTACCCTGACATTACCCGCGTATCGAAGATCGTCGACAAGCACAAGGTCAACATCCTCTACACGGCGCCAACTGCCATTCGCGCCATGATGGCTGAAGGGCAGGCAGCTGTTGAGGGCGCCGACGGTTCCAGTCTGCGTCTGCTGGGATCGGTGGGTGAGCCGATCAACCCTGAAGCCTGGAACTGGTACTACAAAACCGTCGGCAAGGAGCGTTGCCCGATCGTCGACACCTGGTGGCAGACCGAGACCGGCGGCATCCTGATCAGCCCGCTGCCTGGTGCCACCGGCCTCAAGCCGGGTTCGGCAACCCGCCCGTTCTTCGGTGTGGTGCCTGCACTGGTCGATAACCTGGGCAACCTGATCGACGGTGCTGCCGAAGGCAACCTGGTAATCCTCGACTCCTGGCCGGGCCAGTCGCGTTCGCTGTACGGCGACCATGACCGCTTCGTCGACACCTACTTCAAGACCTTCCGTGGCATGTACTTCACCGGCGACGGTGCGCGCCGCGACGAGGACGGTTACTACTGGATCACCGGCCGTGTGGATGACGTGCTCAACGTGTCCGGCCACCGCATGGGCACTGCCGAGATTGAAAGCGCCATGGTCGCGCACTCGAAGGTTGCCGAGGCTGCAGTGGTTGGCGTGCCGCATGACATCAAAGGGCAGGGCATTTATGTGTATGTCACCCTCAATGCCGGCATCGAGGCCAGCGAGCAATTGCGCCTGGAGCTGAAGAACTGGGTGCGCAAGGAGATCGGCCCGATTGCTTCGCCGGATGTGATCCAGTGGGCGCCGGGGCTGCCGAAGACCCGCTCGGGCAAGATCATGCGCCGCATCCTGCGCAAGATCGCCACCGGTGAGTACGACGCCCTGGGCGATATCTCGACCTTGGCCGACCCAGGTGTGGTGCAGCACCTGATCGATACCCACAAGGCGATGAACCTGGCTTCGGCCTAACCCCTTCCCGGCAATACCCCCTGTAGGAGCGGGCTTGCCCGCGAATGCGCCAGTTCAGGCTAAGCTGTCCCCTGACCTCACGCATTCGCGGGCAAGCCCGCTCTTGCATTGTTACCCGACAATCATCGGTTACCGTTCTGTCACCGGTCCTGCACAGGTTCGGGGCGCCAGGAAACAATTCCGGCCCGTTTCGGTGCATAGGAGTCAGCATTTTGTGCATCAAAGCACGCTGCACTTGCCGTCGTACAAGGCTTTGCCAATAATAGGCCCAGGAATTGCTAGGTCTATAGGTTCTATTTCTTGCGCCATTGCATATTCTGCATTGGCTGTCAACATCGCCCGCGGCGGTTTCAGGCGCTTCTATAAGTAGTTGTCGCTTTGAAGAAATATCGACTACCGGGCTGTCGTTAAAATGCCACTCACTCGCTCGTGGTATGCGGCCTTGGTCGAACCCTGCGCGGCTCGCGTTGTACTCATTCGCATATCGGGCAGCCGTTACCTGCCTTGTATTGCCCCGTACCGATGGAGTTACCTGATGAAGAAGCTCGCACTGCTTGGCGCCCTGGCGCTGTCTGTGTTTTCCCTGGTGTCGCAGGCTGCTGAAAAACCGCTGAAAATCGGCATCGAAGCTGCCTACCCACCCTTCGCCTTCAAGCAACCTGACGGCAGCATTGCCGGCTTTGACTACGATATCGGCAACGCGCTGTGCGAAGAGATGAAAACCAAGTGTACCTGGGTCGAGCAGGAGTTCGACGGCCTGATCCCGGCGCTGAAAGTGCGCAAGATCGACGCCATCCTGTCGTCCATGTCGATCACCGATGACCGCAAGAAGTCGGTCGACTTCACCAAGCGCTACTACCTGACTCCGGCGCGCCTGGTCATGAAGGACGGCACCACCGTCAGCGACAGCCTGGACGAACTGAAAGGCAAGAAGATCGGCGTGCAGCGCGGCTCCATTCACGACCGCTTCGCCAAGGAAGTGCTGGGCGCCAAAGGTGCCACCGTGGTGCCTTACGGCACCCAGAACGAAATCTACCTGGACGTCGCAGCTGGCCGCCTCGACGGCACCGTGGCTGATGCCACCCTGCTGGAAGACGGCTTCCTCAAGACTGACGCCGGCAAGGGCTTCGCGTTCGTAGGCCCGGCCTTCACCGACGCCAAGTACTTCGGTGACGGTATCGGTATTGCCGTACGCAAGGGTGACAAGGCCAATGTCGACCGCATCAACGCGGCGATCGACGCCATCCGTGCCAACGGCAAGTACAAAGAAATCGAAAGCAAGTACTTCAATTTCGACATCTACGGTCCAGACTCGAAGTAAGACGTCGGGTTTCACCTGTGCAATGGTGCAAACAGCAGAGGCTCTGAGGTTTGCACCATTTTTCATTCTCTAGGTCGAGGACCTCATCATGTTGAAAGGCTACGGGGCAGTCATCCTCGACGGGGCGTGGCTGACGCTACAGCTCGCCCTGTCGTCGATGGCCCTGGCCATCGTGCTCGGCCTGATCGGTGTGGCGCTGCGTTTGTCGCCAGTGCGCTGGTTGGCCTGGCTGGGCGATCTGTATTCCACGGTGATCCGTGGTATTCCGGACCTGGTCCTGATCCTGCTGATCTTCTACGGCGGGCAAGACATCATCAACCGGGTGGCGCCGCTGCTCGGCTACGAAGACTATATCGATCTGAACCCGCTGATTGCAGGTATCGGTACCCTGGGCTTCATCTTTGGCGCCTACCTCTCGGAAACCTTCCGCGGGGCCTTCCTGGGCATTCCCAAAGGCCAGGCCGAGGCGGGCGTGGCGTATGGCATGAGCCCCCGCCAAGTGTTCTTCCGCATCCAGGTGCCGCAAATGATTCGCCTGGCCATTCCGGGCTTCACCAACAACTGGCTGGTGCTGACCAAGGCTACTGCGCTGATTTCGGTCGTTGGCCTGCAGGACATGATGTTCAAGGCCAAGCAGGCGGCTGACGCCACCCGCGAACCCTTCACCTTCTTCCTGGCAGTGGCGGCGCTGTACCTGGTGCTGACCAGTGTTTCGCTGCTGGCCCTGAAGTATCTGGAGCGCCGCTACTCGGTGGGCGTCAAGGTGGCTGAACTATGATCTTCGACTACAACGTCGTCTGGGAAGCGCTGCCGATGTACTTCGGCGGTTTGCTGACCACCCTGAAGCTGCTGGCGATTTCGCTTTTCTTCGGCCTGTTGGCAGCCATTCCGCTGGGCCTGATGCGGGTATCCAGGCAGCCGGTGATCAACCTTGCTGCATGGCTGTACACCTACGTCATCCGTGGCACACCGATGCTGGTGCAGCTGTTCCTGATCTACTACGGCCTGGCCCAGTTCGAGGCGGTGCGCGAGAGTATCTTCTGGCCGCTGCTGTCCAGCGCCACCTTCTGCGCCTGCCTGGCGTTCGGCATCAATACCAGTGCCTATACCGCCGAAATCATTGCCGGCAGCCTCAAGGCGACGCCGCATGGCGAGATCGAGGCCGCCAAGGCCATGGGGATGTCGCGCATGAAAATGTACCGCCGCATCCTGCTGCCTTCGGCATTGCGTCGGGCACTGCCGCAGTACAGCAATGAAGTGATCATGATGCTGCAGACCACCAGCCTGGCGTCGATCGTCACCCTGATCGACATCACCGGTGCTGCGCGCACGGTCAATGCCCAGTACTACCTGCCTTTCGAGGCCTATATCACGGCGGGCGTGTTCTACCTGTGCCTGACCTTCATCCTGGTGCGCCTATTCAAGATGGCCGAACGCCGCTGGCTCGGCTACCTGGCGCCGCGCAAGCACTGACCGCTTTGTGAGAATCGACAGCATGTACAAACTCGAAGTCCAAGACCTGCACAAGCGCTACGGCAGCCACGAAGTGCTCAAGGGCGTGTCGCTGGCGGCCAAGGCCGGCGACGTCATCAGCATCATCGGCTCCAGCGGTTCGGGCAAGTCGACCTTCCTGCGCTGCATCAACCTGCTGGAGCAGCCGCACGCCGGCAAGATCCTGCTCAACAACGAAGAACTGAAGCTGGTCCCCGGCAAGGATGGCGCGTTGAAGGCCGCCGACCCGCGTCAATTGCAACGCATGCGCTCGCGCCTGTCGATGGTGTTCCAGCACTTCAACCTGTGGTCGCACATGACTGCGCTTGAGAACATCATCGAAGCGCCAGTGCACGTGCTGGGCGTGAACAAGAAGGAAGCCCTGGAAAAGGCCGAGCACTACCTGGCCAAGGTGGGGGTTGCTCATCGCAAGGATGCCTTCCCCGGGCATATGTCGGGGGGGGAGCAACAACGTGTGGCAATTGCCCGGGCGCTGGCCATGGAGCCGGAGGTCATGCTGTTCGACGAGCCGACCTCGGCGCTTGACCCTGAGCTGGTGGGTGATGTGCTGAAGGTGATGCAGGCGCTGGCCCAGGAAGGTCGGACCATGGTGGTGGTGACCCACGAAATGGGCTTTGCCCGCGAGGTGTCCAACCAGTTGGTGTTCCTGCACAAAGGCCTGGTGGAAGAAACCGGCTGCCCACGTGAAGTGCTGGCCAACCCGCAGTCGGAGCGCTTGAAGCAGTTCCTCTCCGGCAGCCTGAAGTAAAAGCTGCATTTTTGCACCAGAATAGGGCATGCTGCGCGGCGAGCGCAGCCTGACCCGGCGCACAGACTCGAACGACCTCAGGTTTCGGACCGCACCCTATGACCACCCAGCGAATCGGTTTTCTCATCTGGCCCAGCACCAGGCCTTTGACCCTGGCGTTGGCCGAGGAAGTGTTGCTGGTGGCGCAGCGTGTGCATCCGGATGTGGTCTACGAGTTGGTCTTCCTGCAGGCCGAGCCTGCGCAGGAAGGCGTCTGGCGGCTGCCTGGCGAGCCGTGGACCGGCCGCCTGGAGGGCTGCCACAAGCTATTTCTGCTGGCCGACGAGCCGCCTGCGGCGATGGGGGCTGCCTTTTCAGCGGCGCTCAAGCAACTGGCGCGCAGTGGTTGCCTGATCGGTGGTCTGTCGGCCGGGGTGTATCCGCTGGCCATGCTGGGCCTGCTCGATGGGTACCGGGCAGCCGTGCACTGGCGCTGGCAGGATGACTTTGCCGAACGCTTCCCCAAGGTGATTGCCACCAGCCACCTGTTCGATTGGGATCGCGACCGTCTGACCGCCTGCGGCGGTATGGCCGTGACCGACCTGCTGCTGGCGGTGCTGGCGCGGGATCACGGGGCGGAGTTGGCCGGGGCGGTGTCGGAAGAGCTGGTGGTAGAGCGCATCCGCGAGGGTGGCGAGCGCCAGCGTATTCCGCTGCAGAACCGCCTGGGCTCGAGTCACCCCAAGCTGACTCAGGCCGTTTTGCTGATGGAAGCCAACATCGAAGAGCCGCTGACCACCGACGAAATTGCCCAGCATGTGTGTGTGTCGCGTCGGCAGTTGGAGCGAATCTTCAAGCAGTACCTGAACCGCGTGCCCAGCCAGTACTACCTGGAGTTGCGGTTGAACAAGGCCCGGCAGATGCTGATGCAGACCAGCAAGTCGATCATCCAGATCGGGCTGTCTTGTGGTTTCTCGTCGGGGCCGCATTTTTCCAGTGCCTACCGTAACTTCTTTGGTGCAACGCCGCGGGAAGACCGGAACCAGCGTCGCAGCAGCAGCCCGTTTGAATTGAGCTCGGCGCCGGCTGAAAAGGGCTGAGATTTCGGGTGGGTTCGGGGTGTATGCCTTGAGGTTGATGTTGGGGCGCAAATCGAGCGCCGCCCGCGCGGCGCTTCGCGGGTAAACCCGCTCCTACGTTTGTTTCGAGCCAGTCCATCCTGTGCCAGGCGCGCGCGATGGCCTTGTTTGTACGACGCGATATCGAGCCATGCGCCAGGGCGTTCGCGCGCAAATCCCACAGGCATAATTGGCCCGAAACAAACGTAGGAGCGGGTTTACCCGCGAAGCGCCGCGCGGGCGGCGCTCGATCTCCCCGCCAACACATCAACATCGCCGTACATCCTGTCCCCTCACAATCCTGTGTGAACACCCGTTCACCCAGCCCCCCTCTCTCCCGTACACTGCGCGATTGCGACAGTGTTTGTCGCATTGCCGAAAGCCTTGTCAAAACTGGGTTTTGCGCTGTAACAAGTTGTCGCTTGGCCGCAAGGACAGGCGCGGATCAGTCCTTACAATCCCCCCATCGCTCGCCACTTCCAGGCCAGCGTTCCTCTTCAGGAGACTCAGATGTCCGTTGAGCAAGCCCCGGTGCAACGTGCCGATTTCGACCAGGTGATGGTCCCCAACTATTCTCCGGCGGCCTTCATTCCTGTGCGAGGCGAGGGTTCCCGTGTCTGGGACCAGTCGGGTCGCGAGCTGATCGACTTTGCCGGCGGCATCGCGGTCAATGCCCTGGGCCACTGCCACCCGGCACTGGTCAAGGCCCTGACCGAACAGGCCAACACCCTCTGGCACGTTTCCAACGTGTTCACCAACGAGCCGGCCCTGCGCCTGGCCCACAAGCTGGTGGACGCCACCTTTGCCGACCGCGCGTTCTTCTGCAACTCTGGCGCCGAGGCCAACGAGGCCGCTTTCAAGCTGGCCCGTCGTGTGGCGCATGACCGCTTCGGTCCGCAAAAGCACGAAATCATCGCCACCCTGAACAGCTTCCACGGTCGCACCCTGTTTACCGTCAGCGTGGGCGGCCAGCCGAAGTACTCCGATGGCTTTGGCCCGAAGATCACCGGTATCAGCCATGTGCCGTACAACGACCTGGAAGCGTTGAAGGCACAGATTTCCGACAAGACCTGCGCCGTGGTGATCGAGCCGATCCAGGGCGAGAGCGGCGTGGTGCCGGCCGACAAGGCCTACCTGGAAGGCGCGCGCAAGCTGTGTGACGAGCACAACGCTCTGCTGATCTTCGACGAAGTGCAGACTGGCGTGGGCCGTACCGGCTCGCTGTATGCCTACCAGCACTACGGCGTGACCCCGGACATTCTGACCAGTGCCAAGAGCCTGGGCGGCGGTTTCCCGATTGGCGCCATGCTGACCACCACCGAGCTGGCCACGCACCTGGCCGTTGGCACCCACGGCACCACCTATGGCGGCAACCCGCTGGGCTGCGCCGTTGCCTGCGCGGTGCTGGATGTGGTCAATACCCCGGAAACCCTGGCCGGTATCAAGGCTAAGCACGAGCGCTTCAAAACCCGCCTGGAACAGATCGGCCAGCAGTACAACCTGTTCAGCCAGGTGCGTGGCGTCGGCTTGCTGCTGGGCTGTGTCCTGACCGAGGCCTGGAAAGGCAAGGCCAAGGACGTGCTCAATGCTGCCGAGAAAGAAGGCGTGATGGTGCTGCAGGCCGGCCCGGACGTGGTCCGCTTCGCGCCAAGCCTGGTGGTTGAGGACGCCGACATCGACGAAGGCCTGGACCGCTTCGAACGCGCTGTGGCCACACTGACCAAAGGCTGATCCGCCAGTGGTCTT